>NZ_JBFRDK010000069.1:0-34038 GCF_052113545.1 Paenibacillus sp. TAF43_2 | reverse complement strand
TATTTAGCCGCATGGTTCTCTTCCGCACGCTCGAACAGACTGTAATAGGCTTCGCCAAGTKCWGGTTTTGCATTCTTGTAGTATACCTTCGGACCTGCTGTTGCAGGAATCATGTAGATTGAACCATCCGGATTCACCGTATACTCAATCTTTTCACCGTTCARTGTTTCAGTAATCTTCTCTGTTGCTGCTGCTGTTCCATCTTTTTTGATCGGTTTKGTMCGGGCATAGATATGGTCATGGCCTTGTACWACAAAGTCRATTCCGAGCTCTGCCATAATCGGTGCGATTTGGTTTCTTACGCCGTTAGCGCCCATAATATCGCTGTCCGTTGCATGGTTTGAGGTCGTATATGGACCTTTGTGAATGTTGACAATAATCCACTGCGAGCCTGCTGCTTTCGCTGCTTGCACGTCTTTTTTCAACCACTCGACTTGCSCCTCGGAGAAGTTCGCATATTTTGCCGAAGTCTCATTCGAGTTCAGCACAACAAAGTGTGCGTTGCTGTAATCGTACGAGTAGTATGCACCCGTTAACGTTGCAGAGTTCTCTGCTTGCTTGATATTAAAATGCTCGTAGAATGCATTGTTCTTATCTTCATGGTTACCTGCTGATGGTGCAATGGTTGTGTTAAGCAGGCTTTCTTGTGAATGSCCAAGCAGCCAGTTCCACTGCTCTTCTTTTGTGCCTGTATCTACAATATCACCGTTGTGCACCACGAATTGTGCGCTTGGTACTGTAGCAAGTGCTTTCTCCAGCGTCTCAGCTGAAAGCTTCGCCTCATCYTCTTCTTTRGCCTGCGTATCCGCCARGTCGATGAATGTGAATGCTCCGTTTACTGGTGCRGTTTGGAATGTTCCTRCTTCACTCCAAATGTTCAGTGCCGCGTCGCCCACACGGAAATTGTAYGACGTRTTTGCCKTCAAGCCCGTTGCTTCTGCCTTATGCACAAGCTCAGAAGGTGAGTTGGAAGAAACGGTAGAACGCCCTGCAAAATTAATTGCTTTTGTGAAATCTGGCGCTGCGTTCGTTTTCTCTACCACTTGCAGGTCATTGCCTTTAAGAAGCAGTGAAGTGTACCATGCAAAGCCTTTGGAGCTTACTGGATCGCCGTTAAAGGTTACTGTAACCTTGCTTACTTTTTCTTTGCTGTAATCCGGTTTTTCTTCTTTTAGAATACCGAATTGATCWACGATRAATGGTTTTCCGCCATCAATATTACCGTCAATTTCGTAAACAACAGCGGTTAACTTGCCGCCGTCAATGTTAACGCCAACGAAGTTCTGTACCTTTCCACGTGCTGCACTTGTCGTGTCGCCATACTTGCGAGCATGATTTTCATCCGCTTTGTCGAAGAGATTGTAATACGCATCGCCAAGCCGTGCATCTTGGTTCTTGAAATAAACTTTCGCACCAGCTGTAGCTGGAATCATATAAATCGTGCCGTCAGGCTTTACTGCGTATTCAATCGTTTGTCCATTTAGAGATTCTGTAATTTTTTCAACCGATTCTGCAGTGCCATCCTTTTTAATTGGTTTTGTACGAGCAAAGATATGGTCATGTCCTTGAAGCACAAAATCAATACCTAGTTCATTCATGAGTGGAGCGATTTTGTTTCTTACGCCGTTAGCGCCCATAATATCGCTGTCCGTCGCATGGTTTGAAGTTGTATATGGACCTTTATGTATATTAACGATGATCCACTCTGCGCCTGCTGCTTTCGCTGCTGCTGCATCTTTCTTCAACCATTCTACCTGGTCTACTGAGAAATTCGCATACTCAGTTGAGTTCTCGTTCGAATTCAGCACGATAAAATGAGCATTGCTGTAATCGTACGAATAATAAGCACCTGTTACTGTTGCTGAATTTTCAGCTTGCTTCACATTAAAATGATCATAAAATGCGTAGTTTTTATCCTCATGGTTACCAGCTGAAGGTACAATCGTTGTATTCAGCAAACTTGGTTGTGAATGTCCAAGCAGCCAATTCCACTCCTGCTCGGATGTCCCATTCTCAACTACATCGCCATTATGAACGACGAATTTTGCATCTGGCACAGTTTCTAGCGCCTTAGCTATGGTTGAGCCGGAGATTTGCGCCTCGTCCTCTTCCTTCGCTTGTGTATCCGTTAAATCAATAAAGGAGAACGCTCCGCCTGTTGGTGCTGTTTGGAATGTGCCTGTCTCACTCCACAAATTCAACGACTGATCGCCTACACGGAAGTAATACGTCGTGTTTGCTTTCAAGCCCGTCGCTTCAGCTTTATGAACAAGCTCTGCTAAGGAGTTCTTAGCAACGGTTGAACGACCCTTAAATGCCGTTGCGTTCGTAAAATCTGCTGCAGCACCTGTTTTTTCTACCACTTGCAAATCGCTTTGACTTGCGTCAAACGGCGTGTACCATGTAAATCCTTTTGAACTGACGGGATCACCATTGAAAGTGACCGTCACTTTACTTACTTCTACCTTAGGTGCCTCTTGCAGAGCAATCAGCTTCATATCAAAGAAGAGGTCGGAGCTGCCGGCGCTTTGCTGATGAACCTCAACAGCAAGCTCATTGTTACCGTCTTTTAAGGCAGCCTTTAATGGTATTGTTAGGTCTACATCTGGATAAACGACTGGAAGATCCTTATTCGAAGCCGCAAGCGTTTCATAAGAAACTTCGCCTGTCGGCATGCCCAGACGGACAACCTCTACTCCATTTACATAAACCACTGCACCATCATCAATGGCAAATGTAGCTAGCAGCTGTCCATAATGGTCAACGCTGTTCTTATCTACATTCAGATTCGTCCGAAAATATGTCGTCGGAGGTTTTTTACTTTTATTCGTTCCATAATCTACAATTGTTTTCAATGCGCCAAAACCAGTTGCACTAATTATTGCGCCGGAATCCTTATAACCAAGCGGGGCACTGCCCGAGCTCCACGCCGAATCGTCATAAGTAGACCTCCATACTGTGCCTTGATTTATACCTTTATCGTAATATTTCCAAACCGAATTTCCCGGCAGTAACGTCACCGGCTCAGTCGCAGAAGCAGCAGCGACCGGGGATGGTGCGGCTGCTCCGAGCAAACCAAGCAATAATGCCAAGGATAACAGAATAGATAATACCTTTTTGTTGACGTAGTTCATAATAATCTCCTTTGTAAACAATTTTGACAATCCGCATAAACATGACTGCCTCATCATAACAAGAAGATATCATTGCTCTATTATCTCAGGGTGAAGGTATTGTAAATATCGCTGCAACTTTTTTCCATATGGTTCCGTATAGAGAATGCCATTATTCATACAGATAAATAGGAGGACTTTAATTGTCAAACAAACCGGTTGGTGCGGCTGCTATTATCGTTGATTCTGAAAATCGTGTTCTGCTGGTGAAACATAACTACGGAAAATACAATTGGGAAATACCCGGCGGGTTATCCGAACAAAACGAGTCTGCGCAGGAAACGGCGAGAAGAGAAGTATTAGAAGAAACAGGTCTCGAGGTAACCGTAGATCGCTTAACGGGTGTATACTACGAGCCGCATTATGATATGCACCACTTTGTTTTCATTTGCAAAACCGTAAACAATCAAGCCCCTCAGCCTTGTTATAAAGAAATTACAGCCTGCCAGTACTGCCATATTGATGATCTGCCTAGACCATTGAGTGACTTTACTTATAAACGAATCCAAGATGCTTTGAATCCAGATCAGACGGAGAGCTTCCACACGATAGGGCCGAGACAGTGGTTCGAATAAGGAAAGGCTATGAAAAAAGTCGGTGCAGGCGTAATCCCTGCACCGATTTTTTTTCATATCACATTCGATTACACTCCGCTCGTCCGAGCAATAATTTCATCAATAAAGCACTGTAATGTACTTGTTAAATAGGAATCCTTGCGCCGAATAAAAATTGTCGTAATATCACGATATGGCTCAGGTACACTATGACAGTAAACGGTGCCGTTAGCAGCCAAATCAATAATCGAGGATTCGGGAATAATCGTTATGCCTACCCCCGCTGCGACACTGCCAATAATCGTCCCAAAAGTGCCAAACTCCATAATTTGTTTTGGAATTATGCCCTCTACCTTCATCCAGCTTTCCAGTCTCCCGCGGTAACCGCAGCCTTTGTTGTAGAGCAAGAGCGGTTTTGTCGTAATGTCGTCCATCGAGAACGCATCACCCTTTGTCACCAGCACTAGCTTTTCTTGAATAACCTCTACCTGCTCGATTAAGGGATGCCTAATAGGTCCGGTAACAAAAGCGCCATCCAGCTTCATATCCAGAACTTCTTGCAGCAGTTGATCCGTCACTCCGGCTTTCAGCGATAATTCTACATTCGGATACTTGCTGTAATACGACGATAAAATATGAGGAAGCGCGATAACGGTTTCCACAATTCCGATTTCCAGGACACCGGAAGGATTTGTTTTATTGTGAAAGGTACGCTTCATTTCTTCCATTTTGGACAAGATCTCTTTCGAATGCTCGAGCAGACGTTTGCCTTCCGTATTTAAAATCATTCCACGCTTATGGCGATAAAATAACGGCGTATCCAGTTCTTTTTCCAGCAGCTTAATAGTCATTATCGGCTCTATACTTTGCCTCGTTGCAAGTATGTCGTGGGGAGCCATGTTTCCTGTAGCCCACGTTGCTTTACAGCAAATTGATCCATTTTATTTCTCGTTTATTCGCTATTTTGTCGTTGCAATCATTCTGAGCGTGCTCTTGCTAGTGAAAGAGGGTAAATCTGCATTCCGCTTAGAGGGCAGAGGCAAATCTTTATTGTTCTATGGGACAATGGCCTTTACAGTCTACAATATGGCCGTATTCCTTGGACAGCATATGATGGGGGAATCCGGCACCGTCGCTGCTTCCATAATGGAAGTGCTTATGCCGATGATATCTATTATGGTATTGTGGGTCACTAAAAAAACCGCGCCCAAAAAATATATGCTGACGAGTGTAGCCATCGCCCTTGTAGGCGCACTACTCGTCATTACGAACGGAAAATTAGCYTTTTTCATAATGGCTGGTCAACATATGTTCCCGCTCCTGCTCATCTTTACAGGAGTTGTTGGATGGGTGATCTACTCCATGGGCGGTACGCAGTTTAAACAATGGTCCATACTCCGCTATTCCACGTTAACCTGTTTGCTAGGCAGCRCCGTATCTTTTGTTATCGTTACACTTGCATCCACCTTTGGCGTGCTGCCTGTACCCACTTGGGAAACGATACTTTCAATCAAATATGAAATGTCCTTTATGATTCTATTGCCTGGATTAGCTGCTTTGTTATGCTGGAATGCAGGCATCAAATTATTATCGCCGCTAAATGGCATATTGTTCATTAATTTCGTTCCGATTACTACTTTCGTCATTATGGCTTTTCAAGGCTACCACATTAGCGCTTATGAGTTTTTCGGYACCTTGCTCGTCATCTTCGCGCTTGTTCGAAACAATGTGCAGCAGAGAAAAGCAATGAGCAAAGCTAATCCGAGCACTTATGCTGCTCCTCGTCATCCCAATGGTCAGGCTGTCAAAGCTACCCCTTAACCAAACTATAAGATAAATATAAAACAACAACACCACTCCTGATGGAGTGGTGTTGTTTTTAACTTCGTTATTGTAAAGAGAGCGGATGGATAAGCTTGCCGCTTTATCCCGTAATTTTCCTCATCAGCAGTTCAATCGGCCCTCTTGAAAATCTCTTACGCCAAAGCACACTACATAGAATGCTAAATAAGAAAAAACAAAATGAGTATATAGAGGCGAATATCAACGATTGGTTTTCCAATCGATTTAGTGCAATGAGAACACCGATACCAATTACCACATGGCTCACATAATGAGTCAACGTTAACTGGCCTGTTTGTACGATAACGTTTATAAACCAGCTTTTATCGTATTTTTCAGTCAAGAACAGACTTAGAATTAAGAAGGCAATAGCCGAACCCGATGCAGATAATATGTACAAAACATTCGGCAGAATCGGACCTGTGCTGAACAAAAACTTAGCAATTTCGCTGCCCATGCTCGGGATGAACAAATAAGTTAGCATTTTTGACAGCAGCTCCATGGTTATCGTGACACTTGCTCCAATGATCAGCAGCTTCATTCGCAGCGCCTTGTTATGAATATCTATTCTTCCTATTAAGAGTCCGATGATGAAGAAACAAAACCATGGAAATATAGGATGATAGCCATTAAAAAATAAATTGCGAACAAAACCTTCCAACGTCCAAAAATCCACATAATGCATAAACGGTACAGGACCGCCCCATCCTTTAAAGGTATCGAATACAAGCTGAAGGCATTGTGCTGTTATTAATATAGCTGCGCCCAGTCCATACAATATCCTGTCTCTTACCGTAATTAGCACTGCAGCCATGAACAGATAAACACCATAATAATGTAAAATATCACCTGTCCATTCCATAACATATAGCAATAATCCGATTACAAACAAGAACAGCGATCTTTTCCAAATCATTTGGCGAACAACCCTAATCTTTGTTTTATCGTAACTAGCAACAGCTTTCCGAGACATGAGCGAAATGCCTATGCCAGCAAGTAAGACGAATAAAGCCGAGGCTCGTCCTTGAAATAACGAAGTAACAGTAATCAACCACGCAGGGCCATTATGCTCAGCATTTGTAATTACAATAAAGTTTACGATGAGCATGCCGAACAGTGCCCATGCACGGGCAAAATCCAGCCCAATCAATCGTTTACTTACTTCCACTAGCATCACTTCCTTTGAAAACGCCGCTTACAGCCTCTACCCAGATCTGTTTATAATCAATATGTTCAACCAGCATCATAAAGTTGCCAATGTTATCAAGCACTAAGGCAAGCATATGTGCTTTGGCAGCACTCGCCTGATCTGAAACAAGTCCAAAATGTTTAGCTTTCTCCATCAGCATCTCAAAGCCGTGCAAATACCCTTTTTGGATCATAAGCAGCTTCTCGTGATAAAAGGGATACCTTGTTGCCATTAACATATATTCCTGCAATACGCGATTATAATAAGGGTCCTTAGCCTGCTCATCAATCATATGGAGTCCGAGCTTAACTAGCTTCTCCTCAAAATTGTCTTTTGTAAAAGTATCCATTTCAAAAAATGTCGAGAACTGAATCGCGCTGCACAAGTCCTCAAAAATTGCCGCTATGAGATCTTCTTTCGATTTAAAGTAATAATAAATGGACGGCTTAGCTATTCCAACGGCTTTAGCAATCATCGAATAAGTCGTTTTCGTAATGCCCACCTCTGCAAATAGTTGATAGCTCACTTCTTTGATGGATGCCAATGTTTCCTCGCTTTTACTCATTGCAACTCCTCCTATACCTTGAATTTGTTTTAGAATATCACTCTTATTATTATTTTTCAACCTATCGTTAGGTAGAATTTTATGAAAAGTGAGTGATTTACTCATTCTTTTTTATTTACCAATTGTTTTATTTCTAAATATTGACACCACCTATATCGGAGTGATATATTATGGATCGTAATATAAATATGGATATTTATTACACTTACACCCATTCTATCCTAAGTAAAATGACAAGGAGGCACATTTGCTTTGAACAGTCAGGACGTTATTTTAGGCATGCTTATGAGACGATCATTATCCGGTTATGAAATTAAACAATTGTTCGAGGATATTTTCTCTTATTTCTATAGCTCAAGCTATGGAACGATTTATCCGATGCTGCATCGGATGGAAAAAGAGGCATTGATCACGAAGGAAAATGTGCAGCAAGAGGGCAAGCCGAATAAAAATGTGTTCACTATCACAGAGGCTGGGAAAAGCAGATTTTACGAATATCTGCACAGCCCGATGGAAACGGATACGGTCAAATCAGATTTCCTGATGCGGCTTTATTTTGGCCAGCTGGTAGGCAATGACATGGTAGTTATGTGGTTGAAGCAGGCACAAGAGTATACACAGACACAGCTCGATCAGCTGCGCGATAAATACGCCCTATATAAAAGCACCATGCAGCCTGGACATATCATATGCATTGAAATCGGAATTAAGGAATATAGTGCTAAGCTGGAAGCGATCCAAGAGGGGCTGGATCGTATGGATAAATTAGAACAGGAAAAGAGGGTTTAGGATGGAAAAATCACGTTCAAACAATAACCTCATCATTCTTGCCATGGCACTAGGGTTATTAATGGCATCTTTGGACAATACGATTGTAGCCTCCTGCATTAACAAGCTCAGTCAGGACTTTAACATTTTCGATAAAGTCAGCTGGGTTTTTACGGCCTACATGCTGGCAGCAACAAGCACGATGCTCGTGTTCGGCAAGATGTCCGACCTATTCGGCAGAAAAATGTTTTATATGATTGGTATTGGCTTGTTCTTGATCGGCTCCGCCTTATGCGGTATCGCTCAGAGTGCTGATCAGCTCATCTGGTTCCGCGTCATTCAAGGAATTGGCTCCGGCGCCTTGTTCCCAATCAGCTTTACGATTATTTATACGATATTTAAAGACCCGAAGGATGCAGCAAAAATGTCTGGCGTATTCGGTGCGATCTTCGGCCTATCCTCCGTTGCAGGCCCGCAGCTCGGCAGCTTCATTGCTGAACACTTTGGGTGGAGATGGAACTTCTATATCAACATTCCCATCGGTTTGGCATCCATGATTGTTCTGATGATTGCGCTCAAAGAAACACGTTCAGAGAAAAAACCAAAAATCGATTATTTGGGAACATTGTTTTTGATCATTACTACGGTCTCCTTAATGCTGGCGCTCGAATGGGGCGGCAAAAACTACGCATGGAGCTCCTGGCAGGAAATTAGCTTATTCACGATCTCAGCTGTAATCGGCGCTTTATTTATTTTCGTCGAGCTGCGAGCTCCTGAACCCGTCCTTCCACTAAGTATCTTTAAAAATAAGATGGTCTTGGGCACAAGTATTCTTTGCTTCTGCCAGGGCGTCATTATGTTCTCCGCCATTACGTATCTACCTAGCTTTACGGTAGGGGTGTTAGGACATAGCAACTCAAACGGCGTATTGACGCCTATGATGGCCTCGTTAATCGGGGGTGCTATTCTATTTGGTTTCCTGCAATCCAAATTCGCCTTCCGTACACTCATGCTGTTCACTATGCTAATGACTATTATTGTAGCTACGCTGCTTTCTACAGTTAGCGCTCATGCTTCCAGCGGCTATATGATTGTACTTATGATTCTGCTTGGCTTTGGTGCCGTTGGCCCTCTAATGAGTGTCGCACAGAGCTCGATTGCTGCAAACGTTGATCCTAAATATATGGGCGTCAGCTCATCTATCGTCGGCTTCTGGCGCAACATTGGCGGCATATTGGGTGCATCCATTATGGCGACGATTGTGAACAACAACTTGCATCGATTAATTACGGCAGGTGCAGATAAAGCTGGCATTCCTTCTGACAAAATCAATACACTTGCCAATCCGGAACTGCTCATGCGAGCAGGTGGTCAGCTAGATCCGCAAATACGCAAGTTTCTGCAAGAGGCGCTGGCAACAGCGATCAATCACGGCTTTATACTCAGCATTTGTGTGGGCAGCATTGGCTTAATCACCGCTATGTTTGTTGGTGCAAGCAGACTCGGAGCCACAAAAAAAACAACCACCAGCGCTACACACATATAGAGGTAAACGGACATGTAACGGTAATCTGTGATCTGCGATGCAAATTACCGTTGCGTGCATCCTTATTCTTTATCCGTAGGTTTATGTATACMGTCTTCATAAAAGTCAAAGATGAGCTGCTTCTTTGTCCCTCTTACCGCGTAGAAAACGTCAGATATTTTCTTCCCTTTCTTTCTCAGTTCGTTTTCCAGCCATTCCTTCGTCAGCCCATTCTCTTTCATTTCTTTTTCCAAAAGTAAACCATCCATAATCAATTCAATTGGAAACTCCAGCTTGTTTAATTGAAGTTTCATGTCCTTTTTCGTGACAAGCTGATACTCGTCTTTTTTTAATACAGACACCATTCCATTATCCTCAAGAACTGCATATTCAACCTCATCCATATTAAAAATCCCATTTTCTCTTAAAGCTTGATCCAAAGAATCCAAAGTATATCTAACCTTCTTCATATTATTCTCAAGGATTTTTCCGCCTTCAATGAGTACCGTGGGGGAGCCTGAAATCCAGCTTCTTAATTTACGGCTCTTTAAGGCAACGACAGATAACAGATAAGACGTAACCGTCATAACCGCGAGTGACAAAGTAATATGCGACCATTTCAATGTTTCATTGAATGCCAAATTGGCTGCAAGTGCCCCTATCGTAATGCCGGTCACAAAATCATGAAATGTCATGTTGGAAATCGTCTGTTTCCCCAATATTCTAGCTACTAGTAGAAGCAGTAAAATAGCAACAATCGTACGTATTAAAATATCCATATAGGTATGCATGCTGTGATTCCACCTCTACTCTTATTGTTACCCAAGCGATTTGAAAAAAATCATGGAACAGCGTATCATCTTTAAAGTGAACAGATTAGAGACCACTTCTAGTGACGATGAAGATACGTCGCTTTTGTATTGTATTTTGCTATATGACTATTTGTATTGGAGCTGAGAATGATGAAAACCGAGATTATAAACAGATTTATCACTTACGCGCAGGTGGACACACAGTCCGATGAAAGCAGCGAAACCTGCCCTTCCACGCCCGGACAACTGACGTTAGCTAATATGCTAGTAGAGGAATTGAAAGCCATCGGCATGCAAGAGGTTACGATGGATGTTAACGGCTATGTCATGGCTACCCTTCCAGCCAATACGGATAAAGAGATCCCAACCATCGGTTTCCTTGCGCATATCGATACAGCAACTGACTTTACTGGCACTAACGTCAAGCCGCAAATTATTGAACAATATGACGGGAACGACATTATCTTAAATGAAGCACAGCGCATCATTATGTCACCGAACGACTTCCCAGAGCTGCACGGCTATAAAGGTCATACGTTGATTACAACAGACGGCACGACACTACTTGGTGCAGACGATAAAGCAGGCATAACTGAGATCATGACAGCGATGGCTCATCTCATTAATCATCCTGAGTTGAAGCACGGTAAAATAAGAGTAGCCTTCACACCTGATGAAGAAATCGGCCGAGGTCCGCATAAGTTTGATGTACAAGCCTTTGATGCGGTCTATGCCTATACAATGGATGGAGGTCCGCTGGGCGAGCTTCAATACGAAAGCTTTAATGCCGCTGGCGCTGTCATTATATGCAAAGGCAAAAACGTGCATCCCGGAACGGCCAAAGGCAAAATGATCAATGCCGCCAAAATGGCGATGGAGCTCCACGCAAAACTGCCGGCTAACGAAACACCTGAGCAGACAGAAGGCCATGAAGGCTTCTACCACCTGTCATCCATTCAAGGCGACGTCGAGCAAACGGAGCTTCATTATTTGATACGTGATCATGACCGCATCCGATTTAATGAAAGAAAGCTGGAGCTAACTCGTATCGTAGAGGAACTGAAAGCGAAGCACGGAGAAGAACGTATTGTGCTTGAAATAAAAGATCAATACTACAATATGAAGGAGAAAATCGAGCCGGTGATCCAAGTCGTAGACATCGCAGAGCAAGCGATGATCAACCTTGGCATTACCCCGCTAATCGAGCCGATTCGCGGCGGCACAGACGGCTCGCAGCTTTCCTACATGGGATTGCCGACTCCGAATATTTTTACCGGCGGAGAAAATTATCATGGCCGATTTGAATATGTATCGGTTAACAATATGGTACAAGCCGTCAATACGATTATTGAAATCGTTAAGCTGTACGAACAAAAAGCTTAATAATCGTCATAAACAAACAGGCTGTCGTCCACATGACGACAGCTGTTTGTTATTTGATGGTTTAGCAAAGCACATCTTCTTCCTGTTCGACGATATCCATCTCAAGATTATTTAGGCCATTGTCTTCCAATACGGCAGCCTTATTGCCGTATTCTTTAATAATATGAATCTCGCCCCATGAGCAGAGGGAGTCCAATATCGATTTTAAGCTCCATCCGTATTCACTGAGCTCATATTCAACCCGCGGCGGGACCTCATTGTAGCTTATTCGATTCACGATGCCATCCTGCTCAAGCTCTCTCAGCTGCTGCGTTAACATCTTTTGTGTTATGGAGGGCATAATACGTTTGAGATCACTCGTTCTTTTTTTGCCATGCGTTAAGTGACAAAGGATTACGCATTTCCATTTGCCTCCAATAACCTCCAAGGTCGCTTCCACTGAAATATTGTATTTTTTCTTAATCATGAATTGTCCTCCCCAATCGAGCTAAAGCCTGCTGCTTATGCATTTATTACTTTTTAGTACCTATAGCACTTCAAAGTACGTACTGTTCATTACTGCCTAAACCCATCATAATAGCACTTACCGGCCGGCAATACCATACAAAAGGGGTTATACAAATGGCTTTAGATAAAAAAAGAAGTACCCTTGCGCTTCTAGCGTTAGCCATAAGCGCCTTTGCGATTGGGACAACAGAGTTCATCAGTGTAGGGCTGCTCCCGCTTATATCTGAAGACTTGAATATATCGGTTACAACATCGGCACTAACCGTTACGTTGTATGCTCTTGGGGTTACTTTTGGAGCTCCAATATTAACATCTTTAACATCTACGATTCCGAGAAAAACATTATTGTTTTGGATCATGATTGTTTTTATTGCTGGGAACAGCCTTGCGGCATCGGCAAGCGGCGTTGGTATTTTACTTACCGCACGCGTCATCTCAGCACTGGCTCATGGCGTATTTATGTCAATTGGCGCTACCATTGCAGCCGATCTCGTTCCCGAGAACCGCAGAGCTAGCGCAATCGCAATTATGTTCTCAGGACTCACTGTAGCTACCGTTACAGGCGTACCGTTAGGCACTTGGATTGGACAGCATATGGGCTGGCGTGCTGCTTTTGTTGGCATAGTTCTTATTGGCGTTATCGCTTTTATTGCCAATATGGTGTTGATTCCTTCCGATCTGCGCAAAGGAACCCGAGTACCGCTGCGCGAGCAGATAAAACTAGTTACGAATGGACGATTGCTGCTTGCATTCGCGATTACTGCTATTGGGTACGGGGGTACGTTTGTTGTCTTTACTTATTTATCCCCGTTGCTTCACGATATAACCGGATTTAAGGAAAGTACGGTAGCGGCCATTCTTTTGGTATACGGCATCGCCATCGCCATCGGCAATGTCATTGGTGGGAAAGCTGCCAACAAAAAGCCGATTACCGCCTTGTTTTACATGTTTATTTTACAGGCTATCATACTCTTTATTCTTACCTTCACCGCGCCGTTTAAAGTGGTTGGTTTAATTACGATTATCTTGATGGGACTATTTGCATTCATGAACGTACCTGGCTTGCAAGTGCATGTCGTGATGCTCGCTGAACGTTATGCGCCGAAGGCGGTAGATGTCGCTTCGGCTGTCAACATCGCTGCGTTTAACGCAGGTATCGCCATTGGCGCGTATTTGGGCGGTGTCGTTACGGACTCGATGGGACTTATTCATACGGCATGGGTTGGCGGATTGATGGTTCTCGGAGCAGTTATTTTGACTGGCTGGGCAAAAGCATTAGAAAAAAAAGATGAAACAAAACAAAAGAGGGTCTCACTATGATCGCAAAACATTTACAGGATACAACTACACTTCACAACGGTGTTCAAATGCCTTGGTTTGGTCTTGGCGTCTTTAAAGTTGAGGATGGCGCGGAGCTGGTTGAGTCCGTCAAAGCAGCGATTAAAAACGGTTACCGCAGTATTGATACTGCAGCTATTTATGGCATTGAAACAGGTGTCGGTCAAGGCATTCGTGAAGCTTTGGCTGAGTATAACGTGACTAGAGGAGAGCTTTTTGTCACATCAAAGGTTTGGAATGCTGATCTCGGATATGAATCTACACTGGCGGCTTACGAAGCTACGCTAAATAAACTCGGTTTAGACTATCTTGACCTGTACCTGATTCATTGGCCTGTAGAAGGCAAATTCCAAGAGGCGTGGAGAGCTTTGGAGACCCTTTACAAGGATAGCCGAGTCAAAGCGATCGGCGTGAGCAATTTCCAGATTCATCATTTGGAGACGTTAATGAAAGATGCTGCCGTTAAACCGATGATCAATCAAGTGGAGCTCCATCCGCAGCTAACGCAGAAAGAGTTAATCGACTATTGCAAGAAACAAGGCATTCAAATCGAAGCATGGTCTCCGCTTATGCAAGGTCAGCTGTTAGATCATCCCGTTCTTAAAGAGATTGCTGAAAAGCATAACAAATCCATTGCTCAAGTCATTCTGCGCTGGGATTTACAGCATGGCATTGTAACGATTCCGAAGTCAACGAAAGAGCATCGCATCATCGAGAACTGTAATGTATTTGATTTTGAACTATCTGAGAGTGAGCTGTCCCGGATAGACGCTCTGAACCAAAATCTTCGGGTGGGTCCAGATCCCGATAACTTTGATTTTTAATATAATAGCGAAACAACAATAGGGCTGTCCCAAACGCAAATATATCTACGTTTGGGACAGCCCTTATTTAATCGTGCCTTATTGCAGGATAATGCGGAATGATATCGAAATGAATGTACGTAAACCATTGCGTAAACCATTGTCTACATATTTTTGGCGGAAATTCGAATGAGATTCAAGTGGAGGGTACTATGGCGAACTTAAACTTTCGAGTAGATGGCACATTCAAAATTGTTCAATTTACCGATCTGCACTGGCAAAACGGGCAGCAGGAGGATTTACAAACCTATTCGCTAATGAAGAACGTCCTGCAAGAAGAATCACCGGATTTGGTGATCTTTACTGGTGACGTTATTTATAGTGAGCATTGTACTGATAGACAAGAGTCCTTTAAAAATGCTGTCAAAGCAGCGGAAGAATTTAATATCCCATGGGCAGCTGTATTTGGCAATCATGATACCGAGGTTGGCACCACCAGAGAAGAGCTTATTCGCTTGCAGCAGGAAAGACCGCTCAGCTTAACAGAAATGGGCCCAAGCCTGGGGGATCGTGCGGGAAATTATGTGCTAGAAATTCATTCTAAAAATAATAGCAGCCCCGCTGCCGCATTATATTTATTGGATTCAGGCGAGTATGCCGATCAACCAGTTGGCGGCTATGCCTGGGTAACTCATAGCCAGATTGGCTGGTACAAGGAGCAATCTGCTCGTTTGACGAAACAAAACAATGATGTGCCACTGCCCTCGCTTGCGTTTTTCCATATCCCTGTGCCCGAATATAACGAGGTATGGAACGAGCATACCTGCTATGGGCAGAAGCACGAGGGCGTAGCGAGCCCAAAAATCAATTCCGGACTTTTCACAGCTTTTCTTGAAATGAAAGATGTCCGCGGTACGTTCGTAGGCCATGATCATATCAATGATTACTGGGGTGAGCTTCACGGCATCCGTCTATGTTATGGAAGAGCTACGGGCTATAACACCTATGGAAAAGAGGGTTTTCCGCGTGGTGCAAGGATCATACAATTGACCGAAGGGGAAGCTGACTTCCAAACATGGCTGAGACTAGATGATGGATCTGTTGTCGTCAATCAGCCAGAACATCTTCCTGAGAAAGTTTAATTGCAACCATTAGGACGATACTAATACGAACCGCCAATGAGAAGACATAACTGATGTAATAATGGTGGAATCTCAACGACGTAGATAGTTTTTATATAAAGTGACACTGTATATCTTAATAGAGCATCCCTGTTGTCGATGGGGGTGCTTCAGATTTTTGCCGATTTAGTTCGCTTTTAACTCTGCGTTAATTCTCATGGCTTCCTCGTAATTTTTAGCAGGTGCCGATATTCTTAGGTCCTTACCTATCAATTGGTTATCATTCATTTTTTCATTCACATATATGTTCAGTTGTGCGAAATTATCCGAGATCATTAGATAACCTAAAGGCTTGTGAACAGGTGTTCCATTTTCATTCTGATGATAAAATAATAAATCTTGATAAAAATCTATATCCCGCAATTGATAATTTTTTGTGTAATCATATTTATTAATAATGAATTGTCCATGAAAGGATGGATCACGGAACAAGGGTTTATATATAGTTCCCTTAACTTTGATTGTTGTTACTTCTCCACTTTCAGGTTTGCCTACGCGATATTCCAAAGCTGGATACTCAAGATCAATCTTTTTTGGGAAATTATATATGAACAGGAATGCAGAAACGGCTACAAGTGGTAATGCTGTACACAACATAATTACTTTTAACCTTCCTTTTGGTGGTTCCATAATACCTCTTCCCGCTTTATGAGCCATGAATTTGAATATCCTTCTCTTACCAATTATCCATTCGATCATTTATATTTATCTATTAGTTAAACTGAAATTTGTTACTTGTGTTCTTTCCATTCGCATTCAGTAAATTTCATTTCTGTGAAAACAGCATTAAATGAAGATTCTTCTGGACTGCAAGCATAAATACCAATCTGAATATTGTCCGCTCCTTCAAAAAGGTGTGCAATACGCATTTGATTATAGTGAATACCATCATAAGAATTTTCAATACAATAATCGCTTTCGCGCCGGCTTAGTCTGTAATACATAAATTTCTTTGTTGCAGGAATATCCGTAGTTGCCCAATCAGAATAACCTAAGTTCGTTACAACACTTCCTAATCTCTGGTATTCTTCATTTTCATATTCAATAGAAGCCTTTATCCAGTTATCACTATTTTGATAGATAATTACGCCGCACTGGTCGAAGCGTTGTTTACTGTCAAATTCCGTTTTTACTAAAAACGAAAAATATTTCTCATTGGTTTTCATTAACAAAGCAGGAGCATTGTTGTTTTGAAAACCATAATAGGTTCTTTGCCAAAAATCTGTTCCAGCTTCTGTTTTAATCACAATTTCTCCATCAGTAATCGTATATTCTTTAGGCTCATGTACCCAGAATAAGTGATCTCTTTGAAATATTGCTTCCATTTTGATTCCTCCATAAATTCTAATTTATCTATTAGCTGAATTAGCAGCAGTATCCTATTTAGGCAAATCGAAATGTAACTAACCTATTTTTCTTATTCGATATTGTATTCTAACTACCCATTACTTAAACGAGGCTACCGATTCATGCCGGCAGCCTCTCCATAGTGTTTGTTAAGTTATAGTTCCCCGTTTTTCTCCCAAAGCTCGATCAATCGACCTTCTGGATCTTCAATCCATATAAACTTCCCAAATTCACTAACCTCTAAGTTCTTTGCAAGTGGTACATCCATATGTTCAAGATGCTTAATAGTCTCGTCTACATTATGTACTTGGAAATTTAACATCACTTGTTGTTCTAATGGAAAATAACTGTCATTCTCACTAAAAAAAGAAAAAATAGTCTCATTTCCGGATTCGGGTTTTATCATCGTCCCATTCCAATTCCCTATTTCAAGCTTCAACACTTCACTGTACCATTTTGTTATCATTTCAAGATTTTTGGTTCTCCAAAATATTCCGCCAAAACCTTTTATCATTGCATCTAACTCCTGTCTGTCATTAGATTTTTAGCTATCCGATTACATTAGATATTCGAGATTTAAATTTAAGTTCCTTTTTCAATTTTCCTGCCCGCGCACAATTTCTCCTAAACTACTACATTATATTTTTCCACATTTGTGCTATACTAGCTTGTCAGCATTTTAGCAACAAATATTGTTCAATTATCAACTAACTCACGAGGTGCATAAATGTCTCAACCGCCAGCTAAGAAGGCGCTTTTGACTGAGCTTGAGAGCCTACGCGCATTTGGCATACTTGCTGTCATTATGATTCACGCGACATCCTCTTCAGTAGTCAATACCGATCGTAACTCCACACTGTTTTTGATTCTTGTCCTATTTAATACGTTATCCAAATTCGCCGTACCTCTCTTCATTCTGATCAGCGGCATATCTCTTTTCTACAATTACAATGATAAACCATTAAACAAACAAACAGCTACGATGTTCTACAAGAAACGCATCACTAAAATTATGCTGCCGTTTCTCCTATTTTCGTTTATGTATTATGCCACTATCATCTATTTCAGATACGGATTTATTAATTTCGAGCAGTTTATCTCTTATTTTCAAACTTGGGATTTTCTCGTTAAATTGCTGATTGGAAAAACCTATGCTCATTTGTATTTTATCTTTATTATTATCCAGTGTTATTTGCTCTTCCCTGTACTTTGGTATGTGATGAGAAAATGGCCGCGTCTCGTCAATTGGCTGATCACAGGTGGACTTCTCATTCAGTGGATTTATATGCTGAACGCCAAGGAAATGGGAATCAAATACGTCACCAGCGGTTTTTTCGCATACAGCTTGTACTTTTGTATCGGGGCTTATATCGGAATCAACTATACGAAGTTTTATGCCTTCTGGGAGCGCAAACGCAGCAGCATTGCTTTACGCAGCACATTAATTGTAGTAGTAGTCATTTCCGGCACGATCAACGTGATCTACTTCTTGCGCGAGGCGCAGGGAAAACTACTATTTAACGATAGCTTTTTGGTCCAAATTAAAAATGAAATTTATATTACTTCGGCATGTTTGCTGCTTATTCATCTAGCCCTTCGGATTAAGGCATCCCGTATGGAATATTTGAAATCGGTGCTTATTCATCTCAGCCATGCATCATTTGGCATGTACTTGCTGCATCCGATGTTCCTCAGATATTACCGTATGATGGATGTGAATGGGAGTCCGCTCGTTTACGGAGCATGGATTGCAGGAGGCTTCTTCCTTGCTTTAATTGGCTCATGGATCATCGTTGCTTGGGCTGGAAAAGTGAAAGGACATTGGATTTTATTCGGACCTATCCCCAAACAGAAATCGCTCGGACAGTAGCCGCAAAGGCTGAATTTAAAACATTTATGTGACGCCCCTCTGCTGAAACAAGGCAAAAGGGGCGTTTTCAATAATTTCCCCCTATGCGCGCCAGGTCTTTTCCGTTAAACTAGAAATTCTGGTATCGGCAGAATCAACTATACTATTGCAGGTTTACCCCTGAAAACTATTGGAGGTTTCTTTTCTAACATGCATAATGAACATCATTCCAATGTCAAAATTGTAACAGCCGACCCAAGCGCCATCGGCTTATTTGGGCTGGCTATCGTTACGCTCGTAGCTTCCTCACAGAAGCTCGGCTTAACTGACGGGCTAAGCCTCGTTATTCCATGGGCGATTTTTCTAGGCGCCTTTGCTCAGCTCTTTGCTTCTATTCAAGATGCAAAACATAACAATACATTCGGTATGACCGCCTTTGGCGCTTATGCTTTCTTCTGGATGGCGATGGCCGGCAGTTGGCTGATCAAGCTCGGTGTGTTCGGCGCTGGGCTGGCTGCAATCGCAGACAGCAAGCAGCTTGGTTTTGCTTTTGTCGGTTATCTCATTTTCTCGCTGCTGATGACTATCGGAGCAGCGGAGACCAATAAAGTATTATTCTTCATCTTCGTTCTAATTGATCTGCTTTTCCTTGGACTGAGCTTCGATGCATTCGGAATAGCACCCGACGTGTTCCACGCACTAGCTGCCTATGCTGAAATGGGTATTGCTCTCCTATCGCTATATGCCGCAGGCGCAGCTGTACTGAATACGCATTTTGGACGTGTGTTTCTGCCAATCGGTCGGCCTTTTGGCATCTTCAAGCCTCGTTCATAATCGGAATCTCATCATTATACAATGTTAAAGCCAGCCGCTCTTCGTGCCGATCCGCGATAGAGCGGCTTTTTCTATGAAAATCAAAAAAAGAGGCAGAGTGCTTAACGACCGCACTCTGCCTCTTTTTGTTCACCGTAAGCTTTATAGCAACTTCACAGCTACCGACGCAGCCGTGCTTTCCTTATTCCTTATTGAATCTTCATAGGTTCTTTTAAAATATTCCACATACAAAACATCGAGCAAATAAAGCTGTGAAATCTTCGCAGATAAGGAACCGCCCTGCAGAGGTCCTTCATTCGCTCCGCACAGCAGCGTCAGATCAGAGTAAGAGGTCAGCGGCGACTTAACGAACCTCGTAATCGAAATGACGGTAGCACCGCTTTCTTTGGCCCTTTTCGCTACTTCAATTGTATCCTTTGTAGAACCGGAATAAGAAATAACGACAGCGACATCCCGGTTCGTCATCAAAGCCGCTGACATCATCTGCAGATGCGAATCGATGCTGCATTCCGTTTTGTTTGTGATACGCATAAATTTGATTTTCGCTTCCATTGCCGTCATTAAGGAGGATCCAACGCCAAAAAATATGACACGTTCCGCTTGGAGCAAATGCTCAATCGCCTGATCCATTTTTTCGTTATCGATTAAGTTATAGGTCTCGTTCAATGCACTTATGTTGGATGACAGCACCTTAGAGGACACTTGATCCATCGTATCATTCATCAGAACCTTGTCCGTGAGCTGCGGTATTTCGTTTTCAGCGGTGATGCTGTGTGCAAGGGCGATTTTAAAATCCTGATACCCTTTATAGCTTAACGACCTGCAAAACCGGAATACGCTGGACTCGCCCACTCCACAGTGATCTGCAAGATCAGTAATCGACATGTAGACGACACCTTCCGAGTTATCCAGAATATAGTCTGCTACTTTCCTTTCGGTATTTGTCAGGTTGTTGTATTTCGAATGAATCGTTGTAAAAATATTGATAGTGCGCAACCGATCACCTCCCTAAATCCTGTCCATTCCGCGTAGAAATAATGATGCCGCACCTAATAAGCCAGCTTTATTTCCAAGAGAAGCCTTTAGGATGTTCACACCCGCAAAGCTCTCCATAATTAAGGCTTTGGTTTGTTTCTCAACCATTCGAACAAGCTCATCCTGCTCCATCACTCCGCCTCCTACAATAATAGCAGGTGGATTGAAAATATGAATGAGTGAAGCCAGACCCGCGGATACCTCGGTCGTCCATGCATGCAATATTTGTTGTAATGGTTCGTTTCCTACCTGTATTTTATCAAAAAAACCTTTTCCGTCTACAATTTCAGGATCAGCTTCTTGAGCCATTCGAATTAAGGCTGTCGTTGAGGCATAAGTTTCATAAAATGATTTGCGCGTGCCGCCATTCTTTTGAGACAATGGACGGGTAAACATATGACCAAATTCAGCAGCTGAGCCGCTCGCACCACGATAGATCTGACGATTTATGACGATGGCTCCGCCAATCCCCGTCCCAAACGTTAAGCATAAAAAATCAGTAAACGACTTTGCTGCTCCAAAACACGCCTCGCCTAAAGCAGCCGCATTCACATCATTTTCAACCTTCACAGGCTTATGGAACCGATCCTCTACGATCTCTCTGACCTTCATGCCTGTATAGCTCGGGATATTCTCATTGGCATACAAGATGCAGCCCTCATCCGCGTTCACTTGTCCGGCCGTACTAATAGCGACAGCATCAAAATGCTGATACGACTCCATTTGGAAAAGAAGTTTTTCCATGAGATGCTTGCCGCCCATATGAGCTTCAGTTGCATACTCCTTGAACTGAGTGATACAGCCTCGTTCATCGCAAATGCCTATCTTCGTATGGGTACCGCCAATATCTGCCGCTAAAATGTTCATTCCCATGGGCTATTCAACAGCCTTTACGAATTTTTTGGTTATTTCCATCGGTCTAGTAATGGAAGATCCCACTACAGCCGAATATATCCCTTGGTCAAATAATCGTTTTAGTTCCTCAGGTGTTGAGATACCGCCCTCCGCAATAATCGGAACGGATATCGTATTCACGAGCTTCTCTATCAACTGAAAATCCGGCAAAACATTATCTTTTGTTGCTTCCGTATAGCCRCTAAGAGTCGTCCCAATAATGTCAAACCCTAGCGCTGCAGCCTCGATAGCTTCAGCATAGGTCGAGCAATCCGCCATAAAGAGCTGATCTTTATACTTATCTCGTAGTAAAGGAAATAATTCCGATATCGTTGAACCGTCCGGCCTCACACGATTTGTTGCATCCATTGCGATGATATCCACGCCTTCGCGGCAAAGTTCATCCACTTCCTTCATCGTAGGGGTGATGAATACGGAAGAGCCCTCATAATCCTTTTTTATAATACCGATGATCGGTAGATCTACCTGTTGCTTAATTTCCCTAATATCCTCTACGCTGTTGGCACGAATTCCTGAAGCACCGCCCAAAAATGCTGCATATGCCATTCTCCCCATAATAAATGGACTATGAAGCGGTTCATCCGGCAAGGCTTGGCAGGAAACGACCAACTTTCTTCTTATCCTATCAAGTACATTTCTATTTCTATTCATTGGGCTCCACTCCACTGCTGTTTTATTTACTCTTTGACTGCTGCTGCCATCTTATAAGCAATATTCGGTTTAAAATCCTGTATCAAAGCTGTGGTCCCGACCATTAAGATTGTAATATTTTTCTTTTTTCCTATTAAGACACAAACAACATATCATAGAAACTCAGCTTTGTAAATTAATTTCACTATTATTATATTTATGAAAAATATTTTCACCACTTGAATTTTGTCCAGCAAGCATTCTGAAAAAACGTTTGGAGTGCATAAGCAAACCAAATGCTGCAAAGATAATAATTTTTAATACAAATACAAAAAAACAGACCACGAAATGGACGTTAATCCACTCAGTGGTCTGTGCATAAAACGAAGCTTTAGCGCAGCATTCTCTAATTATTGAAACAGAATATCGTTCAATACTCTGTAAATTAGCAAAGCACAATCTTTTCTTGTTGCTTCTGCGTTTGTCTTAAAAACAAATGAATCATTTAATCGGCCTATAAGACCTGCTTTTTGAGCTTCATCATAATAGGATTTCGCCCATGCTGGCAGCTCTGCAGAGGTCTCTGCATTGCTGCTTGCCTGATTAGTTGATGTTGGCGCTTGATAACCTGCGTAATGCAGCGCTTTTATAAGCATAGCTACCATTTCTTGATGACTGATCGTTTGATTTGGCTTAAAGCTGCCATCCTCATATCCATCAATAATTCCTGCCTCAACAGATGCGTGGATATTGTTCGAATACCATGCCTTTGAAGCCACATCCTTAAAAGCATTGCTGTTTGTAGAAGCCGACCCTGTAATACCCAGAGCTTTATTCAGCATCGAAGCGAATTCGGCACGGGTTACCTTGTTCTCAGGTTTAAAAGTACCGTCCGGGAAGCCATTCACAACGGTTCGGTTAGCCAGCGCTTGAATGCTCTCTGCATATGCAGAAGAGGCTGGCAAATCTTTAAACACCGTTTTATTTTTGACGATTGTATATATCGAATTGCCTTTTCTGAATAACGAGCCCGTCAACACACCATTCACAAATTCAAATTTTACAGGAACCGAAACAAAGGTGTTGGACAAGGGGTCAAACATTAATCCAGCGAGCTCATTCAGAGTAACACTCGCGCTTTGTACTATAATTGTATGATTTACATATTGGTTGAAATCATTCAACAGGGTTGTTTTCCCAGCATCGATCGCTGACACTTCAAACTTCACTGGCTTGCCAAGCACTTGACTCCCTTTTGGCAAATGATTTGTAAGATTAAGTATGTCTTTATCGTCCACCTGCTCAATCTTCACTGCAATTGATTGAGCGTTTTTATTTACACCTATTGCTGCCAAAAGCGATTGTGTGCTAATCGTCCATGAGCCCGCAGGCGTTGAAATTACAATTTTTCCGTCTTTCGAATAATTGAACAATTTTTGTATACCATCCGTCGGTATTTGAAAAACAATGCTTGATTCATTGCTTAGAGTGACCAATGAAATCGTTTTTGTTTTCTGAAAATCTTCTTTTTCCTGTTCTGATGTCATATAAGAAGTCGAAACATTTACTTTTCCAAAAGATTTTCCATTGCTGTCCTTTTCAATAACAGCTTCCAAACCTTTAGGCTCTAACGGCAGCACAGGACCTGGTGTTCCGATAATGGGACCGCCACCACCGCCGCCACCGCCGCCACCGCCTCCTCCATTACCACTATCATTTGTAATAGAAGGAATGGTCACAATGGTCGCATTGCTTTCAAATTTACCTTCAGCAGCTCTGGACACCATAAGCTTTTCGCCAGGCTTTCCGAAGTTGCCCAGTTTAAGTGTAACTGACGTCGCCCCTGCTGGGACTTTGATCGATCCAATAAGCTGTTGGTTCATTGTATAGACCATAATATATTCGCCGGCATTAACATTATGGACTGTAATCGTATCATCGGCGATTTGGTATTTAACCAGCACGATATCGGCTGGTTTCAGATCAGGAGTAATAAAGTCATCAAAAATTAGATATTGGTAAACAGGAGCTTCTGACTCTCCGCTTTTTTGAACCAGAGCCAAACCCATTGCATCAACAGGCAGCTGCATTTTTGCAACATCCATGGAGTAGGAAGATTTACCGCCTGCTATTTGAGCAATTGCATTGCCAATCAAGCCGTCTTCACCAAATAAATAAAGTTGATAAGTTAAATTTGCAAGCTCTTTGCTTGGCAGCCAGCTTACCTTGCCCTGTATAAATTTAGGATCAGCATTCTGGTCACTAAAATTGAATGCATTAGCGAAATAAGTAGGTACATCCCAAATGATGGTTTTAGCTGGGATTAAGTTCGTTATTTTCTGATTCTTTGGCACAGCATAGACGGCAATGTACTTTGCTGCTGCGGGAATAATAGTTGGGTTAATATCATAACTCAACATATTTTCAACAAAATATTGTTCTGGATATCCATAAATTGGGGCAATTTTATTCCCATTTTCGTTCAGGAAATAGAATTCATATCTTTCAATATTTTCGTAGTCTTTAGCCCGCTGAAAGATAAGACTACCATCCAATTCCCCTGGCTTTTCACCCATATCAACAAACATAACATTGCTTGGAATCATCTGTGTCACGACATGATTCGAAATGGCCTCTACGGCTGCGAACTTATAAATTTTCTTTGCAGTGGATACAAATATAGTTTGATCATTGGACACGTAGGCATCATTAATAGCGAAAGGAATGCCCGTCTTTACTACATAGGAATCTCTGTCATAAATAGCACTTTCGCTAAACACTAAGTGGTCAAAGGCTTGGATTACCCTTTCTGGGTAAGTGCCCAACACCACATTAAAATTATTTTTTGCAAATCTTTTACCACAGTAATGTAAACTGTCTCCATTGATGACGAGTGATCCTGTACAAGAAAATTCCACTACATTATCCTTAGACGTATATGATAGTGTATCGACATTGATTTTATAAATATTGCTATAGCCACCGGCATAAACCGAATTGTCTGTCGGATCGTAATCCGCTGAGCCAAAAGAAGTCTCGCTTGATTGTGTAAATACACGCTTGTCGGTTATCCCATCAGTGACATGAAAATTATGAAACGTGTCTTGCCCCCAATAAAATACATTGGTTCTGGCAGGAAGGACTTTATCCGGGTTTGACGGAATTAGAATTCTCTTTATTTCGGCTTGAATATCATTGGTGTCGAGAACACCAATATGCGTTTCACCTCGGAGCGCAATATAAAGCTTATTATTTCTTAATTCAATATTTACTGGCTTAGATCCTACAAAACGTTTACTAACGAGCGTAAGATTATCTTTATTTATGACAGCCAGTTCATTTGTCTCAGACGACACAAGATAAAGGTACGGTGTTGTATCATCTGTAGTCCAACTGTCAATCTTATAATCAGATTGGATGGAGGTCTTATTATCCGTTGCAAAAGTTAGCGTTGGTGTCGGGACATTTAAATTCAAATCATAAGCTTCAATTTTGTTTTGACTGAAGTCTCTATTTTGAAGATATACGCGCCCATTCTCCCCTATCAGTGCTCTGCTTGCTTCATACGGAAATTTAGCAATCATCAAAAAATGATCCTTGTCGTAAATACCTTGACTTGCAGCTATATATTTTCCCTTCAGATCTAGTAATTGAGAGTCTAAATAGTAGTAATCCCCTACTCTTGGATAAGCTCCATGAATTTCTGCAAGATTGCTTCCGTTTAGTCTGGAACCTCCGAAGAAAATATCTGTCCCGTCAAATAGTATTTTAGGATATGGGAACCCAAAGCCATAGTCGCCAGCATAAGTATCACTGCTTACTATTTCGTTCGTCAAGTAATTTACTGCGTATAAATCAGAACCCGATGATTCTGTCTCACCGATATATAACGTGTGAGTTTGCTCATCCGCTCTTAATACTGAACCRTTTAAAACGGTTGGTTGAAGTAGTGTGCTGACACCTGTTCTACGATCGAGTTTATAAACCTGCTCCCAACCCGTAATTGTATTGGAATAAAAAATAAAATCGGACGTGATTGCCAGATCTTTGGGCTGACCTATCGTCGTTAATAATGCGCCTAATGATTTGGATTGGGCATCAACGACACGAATGCCTGACGCTCCAGAGAGAGTAATAAAAAGCTCGTTGCCGTATTGCTCAATATCTTTTGGCATAGATCCTACAAGAAGTTCTTTGTCTATGGTCAAGTTCTCTGCATTTAAGAAATATAGCTTGTTGGCTTCACTTGATATGGCATAGATTGAACCCGCATTCTCATCATAAACCCAATCGGTTACGGAGGTTTCTAGCGTTACAGCTTGTGAGGGTTTTAATGATGTGTTGCTTGGGTCAGCATAAACGGTGTCTCTTGTCTCCAATGGTCCTGCAATTGGATTTAATAATGTGAGTGCGAACACCAAGAAGAGCAGCTTTCTCTTTAATCCATTCTTAAAAACATTCAACATAGTTACCCTCCGACAATATATTTTTCCTTACTTTACCTATTACGACGCTTAGAGGAAAATCCCTGTCGAATAATAAACCATTTTATAAATATTTGGATTAAAATCACAATAAAGCACAAAAAAGCCCTCCACAAATAGAGGGCTTTCAATAATTTGAAGATTTAGATTTTCTTAACAAATTCCGACTTCAATTTCATAGCGCCAAAGCTATCAATTTTACAATCAATATCATGATCGCCTTCAATCAAACGGATGTTTTTTACTTTTGTGCCTATTTTGATAACGAGCGAGCTTCCTTTAACTTTAAGGTCCTTAATGACCGTTACAGAATCGCCATCGTTCAGCACATTTCCATTCGCATCTTTAATTATTCTTTTATCTTCATCGTTATCGGATTCTGATTGTAAGCTCCACTCATGACTGCATTCTGGACAGATTAGCAGACTGCCATCCTCATACGTGTATTCAGAATTACATTCCGGGCAATTTGGCAAACTAGACATAAATTCATGTCCCCCATTCCTTATTGTACATTCAAGTTCTCCTTGAAGTTGCCTTACAAGTATAGGGGATATTGTCCAATCAATCCACTGCCTCTGTCTATTTCTAAAGCATTACTCTTTAATAAACTCCTTCGTACTGCGAACCGTATCGATTGGACGGACTAATTTTTCGATTTCTTCACGCTTAGGCTCTAGGAAAGGAGGCAGCGATAATTTTTCACCAAGCGTCTCATAAGGCTCATCACCCATAAACCCTGGACCATCCGTTGCAAATTCGAATAAAATTTGCGGAGCCACTCTAGCGTACAACGATTCGAAAAAGTGACGGTTTACATAGCCTGATGACGGTAATCGGAAGCTCTCTAGGCGCTCGATCCATTCATTCAATACGCCGCGGTCTTCTACACGGAATGCTACGTGGTGAACGGTGCCGAAGCCTTGATGCGCTTGTGGAAGTACAGCATTGTATTCTACGATAACTTGAGCTCCGTTTCCGCCTTCACCAACCTCAAATAGATGGAATGAACCGTCTTGGTCAATTTCTTTGAACAACAGTACTTTCTCCAGCATCGTTTTGAAGTTCTCGAAATTAGAAATACGAATGAAGATTGGCCCTAGACCCGTAATCGCGTGCTCTAACGGGATTGGTCCTTTTTCCCAAGGAACTCCTGAAGCTACCCCTTTATTATTTTCATCCGAAATCAATTGATACTGTTGGTCATCAAAGTCAACGAACGAAAGTGATTTCTTGCCAAACATTTCTTGAATACCGGTATGCTTCACATCTAGACGGTTGAAGCGCTCTACCCAGTATTGCAGGGCCGCATCATTCGGAATTCGGAATGAAGTTTTTGAAATTTCGTTCGTTCCATGCACGCCTTTCGGAATATGTGGAAAATCGAAAAATGTCATGTCAGTGCCTGCGTTGCCTTTATCATCTGCAAAAAACAAGTGATACGTTTGAATATCGTCTTGGTTCACCGTTTTTTTCACTAATCGCATGCCTAACACATTTGTAAAAAAGTCATAGTTGCGCTCTGCACTGCTTGTAATTGCCGTAACGTGATGGATACCTTTTAATTGATTCATTATATATTCCTCCATTCAATTTTAGCTTTCCCGTGGTTCATGAATACAAATCATCTTTTAAAAACAATCTTTAATTTAATTATCTTTAATTTAAGATAAATATAACAGGTTTACTTTTCGATGTCAACAAGCCGCCATCTCGCCAAACAAAAAAACAATAAGCCTCGTCCTAATGACTGCGCTCATTGCTTTGTGTTTGTCGATCTATTTATTTAAAGAACACTTTTTCTACATTGTATTTCGCTCTAAATTTGTTTATAAGGTATGTTTCGTAAATCTCGCGATCAACCGAATCCTCATTAACATAAACCTCGATTTTAGTAACCTCATTGCGATGATTTTTCATGACGGATACGGAATCCTCAAAATGTTTTTTGATACGGGGTCTTAGCTTTCGTGCCTTGCCGACAAACAGCAGCTCGTCCTTATCGTTGTAAAACATAAAGAAACCGCCGTGCTCCCTTGTAATCAGGTGAAAATCAGTAAAGCCATAAATATTGCTCAGCTGTGGATTAACCTGCTTGGTTATGGTTACGTCCGGCGCCGGAATCGTTATGTTGATCATAATGGTTCACTTCCTTCTTAGCGTATAGGTCTATATACTATCATAAAACGACAAATGAAAACCATTGGCAATGCAAATTAGGGGCGAATGAGCCGGTATATAGGGCAGCATTGCGTTTACAGGATCATTTCCTCCATAATGGTGGTAATTAGTGAGCTTCAACAATATGAATCATAATGCCCCTATGACAGTAGAATAACAAGGGCTAAAGAGGAGATTGAATCCAATATGGTGAAACAGCCCTTAATACTCATCGTTGAGGATGAGCCTCGAATGCGGGAGCTTGTTGCAGATTATTTGGAAGAAGAGGGCTACCGCATCATACAAGCAGCAAATGGCTATGAAGCGTTGGAGCATGCTCGCCATACGCCGCCTGATCTCGTTGTGCTTGATATTATGATGCCCGGTATAGATGGTTTTGAAGTATGCAAGCAGCTTCGCAGTCACTCCCAGACTATAATTGTTATGCTAACGGCTAGGTCGGAGGAAGAAGATAAGTTATATGGCTACGAATTGGGGGCAGACGATTATGTAACTAAGCCATTTAGCCCCAAAGTATTGATCGCAAAAATTAAAGCCTTATTAAACCGATGGCATGTTCATGATGGGGCCGCAGAGCTGAAGAAGCATCATGATTTGGAAATTAATGAGCAAGCCCATGAAGTTTATCTTTACGGCAAGCTTCTCGAATTGTCGCCAAAAGAATACGAACTGCTGCTGTTCTTCTACCAGCATCCAAATATCGTATTAACAAGAGATACTCTTCTTGATCGCTTATGGGGGATCGATTATTTCGGCGATGCCCGTACAGTCGATACGCAGATTAAACGTCTACGCAAAAAACTAGGAGACAAGGCTGATTACATCCAAACCGTGCGCAACAATGGCTATAAATTTCAAAACAAAACATGAGGTATTTATGAAGAGAGAGCGATTGGATTTCAAAATTTTTTGGGTGACCTTGGTCGCTTTGATGTTATTTATCATTCTTTGGATGGTGCTCCAGACTAAATTTTTCGGAACGTTTTATATCGAGCAGAAGTCGAATGAGCTATCTCAGCAGATGGAAAGCATTTATCATAAGTATGCATCCGGTGTTTATGATCTAAACGTCAAGCCAGAAGAGGTCGTCAGCTTTGAACAACGCTTTTACGGTGTAACAGCCACGTTGTACAAGCAAGGAAACAAAATCGACGTGTATGCTGGGGGCTACAAAGCCATTCCTGCTATACCTGTGACGCCCTCCATCATCCTTAATAATGATTACGATATATCGATTCAACTTGATCCCGAACCTTACGTCCAGCCTCATCTGGATGATAAGAACATTAGAAGCCAACCCCTTGTACCTGCAGCTTATGTTAATCCCTACAGTAATCGGCTGTCAGACGCCATGAGCATTTGGCTGCAAAATAACGACCGATTCAGCACACTATCCCAAACAGGACATGTGAGCGTGACGAAAATATCATCCTTTAATGCTGATAACGAAAACATGCTGATTGCCGCAGTGAAGCTGCCGAATACAGTGAACCATAGAGGCGGAGATGCGTATTTGATTGCGCTGGCTACACTCCAGCCCGTCGGCGATGCCGTTCAAGTTATGAGCCGATTTTATATGTATTTTTACGCGCTTGCTGCCATCCCTATTTTACTGTTTGCTTATTTCCTTTCACGCACCATTACATTGCCGCTGATGCAGCTGAACAAAGTAGCAAAGCGTCTGGCCAAGCTCGATTTCACTGCATTCGTACGTATGAACCGGAAGGATGAAATCGGCCAGCTCGCGGGAACGATGAATAGCCTTGCCCTTAATCTGCAGCAAACGATGGCCGAATTGCAGGAAGCGAATATGAAATTGCTTGATGATATTGAGAAAGAAAAGCAGCTAGAACGCATGCGTAGGCAATTCGTAGCAAGCGTATCACATGAATTAAAAACACCGGTCAGTCTAATCCAAGGTTATGCAGAAGCGCTCCAAGACAATGTAGCAAACGGACTAAAAAGCGATAAATATACGGCCGTGATTATCGAGGAATCGGAGCGAATGGCCCGTCTTGTCGCCGATTTGCTCGATCTATCCCAACTAGAGAGCGGCCGGTTTGCACTGCAATGGTCAACGGTCCCGCTTTATGAAACGGTACAATCGGTACTAACAAAAATGGCTCCACTCTTGCATGAGAAATCCATTCGTCCTCAGCTGATTGGACTAGATGCTGAAGAACTATGGGTGCGATCAGATCGGCAGCGGCTGGAGCAAGTGCTGATCAACCTGCTTGGCAACGCTATACGCCATACCCCCGTTCAAGGAAATCTTGAAATACGTATAAAGACGGAACAGACATCCGCACGGGTAGAGCTTAAAAATGAGGGCATGCCTATTCCCGAAGAGGATCTCCCTTATATTTGGGACACTTTCTATAGAGCCGACCAATCAGGCAGCCGTGAGCTTGGAGGAACCGGCATCGGCTTGTCCATCGTAAAAGCGATTTTACAGCGACATGAAAGTGAGTATGGCGTGTTTAATGAAGTGGATGGTGTAACGTTTTATTTGACCCTTCCTCTACTGGATCATAATTAACTAAGGTCAATTAGCTGAAAATATAACAAAAAAACAGTCTAAACCCCTATCATTCAGGAGTATAGACTGTTTTCGTTTGCAACACGATATCGCCTTTAAACATCACTAAGTATTACTTGGCAATCCTTTATTTCCGAAGAGCATCCGCTGGCTCAGCAGCAATTAGTTTCCGACTAACTATCGTACTCATTAAAAGAATAATGATAAATGTTGAAATGATGGTAATCGCCATTTGCAGGGCTTGTATGATCATTCCGCCCCCTAGCAAAAGGCTATATACATAACTGATGACGAAGAACATTCCGATACTGAGAATCGTTGATGTACTAGCTAAAAGGATGTTTTCAGCAGCTAATATCCCCCTGATCCATCCCTTGTTGTAGCCGAGAGCTGCTAAAATTCCGATCTCACGATATCTAGCGTTTGTTTGTTTAGCAAGCAGTACAATGCTAATAAATAGTGCGATGGATAAAATAAGAATGGACACAGCAAGAAAAAGCTTCTTTACGCTGTTAAAGGTTTTCTCCAGAGCAGCGACTTGCTCCACAGCCGTTTTGGTCGTTATGTTTTGTTTTTCCAAATCCTCTGTTACCGGCACAATATCCGAAAAGCTTGTCACATCATAAGAAACTGAGAATGGCTGCTCTCCTCTCTCATGCCCATACAGTGATTGCTCCACATCGGAGCTGATGAAAAAATCATCATAACCTGCGTTATAGATACCGCTGATTGTGAGAGGGAAACTGTGTCCGTTATATTTTAGCGTTATTCTTTGACCTATGAGCTCACGAATATTATCGGTAAGTTTTCTCCCTACACTTGGCGTAATTGAAATCTCGTTCTCCCCATATCTCGGCATGATGCCATATGACATATTTTCAGTGGCTCTTGGCATGGGTATTTTCTCTTTAAAGCTAACGATCCCTACACTTAGAGTAAGTTCTACGTCCTTGAGTACATATTGATAATAGACATTTTCAATTCTATGATCCTGGCTTAATAGCTTGAATGGATCTTGTTTCTCATTTAACGCGATGTATCCATTATTGAACGCGGTGTTTTTGCCTTTAAAATCAGTAATAGACTGACTCATGATGTTGCTGGATGAGAGTGACACAACAAACAGCGCAATTCCTATTGCAATGACCAAGCTAACTGCCATATAACGAAATAGCCGCACTCTAAAATTTTTAAAAGCACGTTTCCAAATGGATACCTGGGCACGGTTACTCGTATGCCTTGCTTTGATTTGCTTTTGGACTATCGTTTGTTCTGCTGATGTTACTTGAGATGAAATAACCTGTATCTTCCCATTTTGGGTAGACAAAACTTCATCAGCCCACGAACATATCTTTTTATCATGGGTAATGACAACGACCAGCCGATCCCTTGCCACTTCCTTCAAGATATCCATAATTTGATTAGCTAACTCACGATCAAGTGCTCCAGTAGGCTCATCTGCGAATAATATTTGCGGATTATTCACAAGTGCTCTCGCAATCGCTACGCGTTGCTTTTGCCCCCCTGATAGGTTTTCTACTTTTTCTTCTGCCTTCGTTTCGATGCCCAACTCTTTGATTAATGCAAATACCTTATCACGGTTTTCTTGCGCTGATTTTCCATTCAGCTCAGCTGCGAGTAAAATATTTTCCAAAACAGTATAGCCGCTTATTAAATTGTAACTTTGAAAAATAAACCCGATATGGTTTTGTCGGAATTGGCAAAGCTCTGCTGGAGTCATTTCTGTAATTTTCTCATCGCATACCGTAATGTTTCCTTTGTAATTCATATCAAACCCTGCGAGCAGGTTCAATAATGTACTTTTCCCACTGCCTGATGCGCCAAGAATACAAGTAATCCCTGTATCCCGAAACGTATAGCCTATATGGTTTAAAATAGTTTGGTCACCATATTTTTTTGTTACCTCTTCTAAAATAATCATGATCTGTCACCTGACTTCAACGATTTGAATGTATTTACAGTCCCAATCACCATCGTTGTYATCAAGCTGCAAAACCAAGCAATGAGGATTATCAGGCCCGCTTCTATAGCATATGATTTGGCTTCCAAAACACCCGGCGAGCCAGCAATTGAATTCATAGCCATGTTGATGAGTGGAGAGGCCAACACAAATAATACAAATGCTGCTAAGCTAACAAACAAGTATTCCACGAACGTCATTTTTGTTAGATCGCTATTCCTATAGCCGTTTATTTTGAAAATCGCATATTCTCTTTTTCGCATAGCCGCTGTCATGAACGAAATGGCAAACGAAACGATTAGAGACAGAATGCTAATGACAATGACAGCTGAGCCTGATTGTTCTTTMGCCTGAGCATTTAATCGAACCATATCTTCGACCAGTTCAAACCTGCCATTCGGCACAATTCCCATCGCCAGCAGCTCGTCTTTCAATGAAATCATGTCTTCAGCGCTATTTGCTCTCATCGAGAAATTAGACGTTTTGGATTTCATGTTCGCCTGTTCACGCATTTCCATAACTGATGATTTACTGAAAAAGAATGAGTCGTTTACTGGAAACTCCTTAATCTCACCATTAATCTCTACCACAGCTGTTGTATCC
>NZ_JBFRDK010000068.1:0-29572 GCF_052113545.1 Paenibacillus sp. TAF43_2 | reverse complement strand
ACTCGGTCTTATTCTCTCTTAATGATTGAGACCATCTGTCAATGAATGTCTTCGTAAGGCCTGATGCGCCATACCAGTAGATTGGCGTCGCAAACACCAATACATCTTGTGCTTTTACGCGTTCGATCAGATGATGGTAATCATCATTTGGGTAAGGCTCTTTCTCAGAATGCCGGTAATCGACAATAGGCTCGATGTTGTAGTCAGATAAGTGAATTTTATCTGCTTCAAATCCTTCAACTAATAAATTTGCTAGTTGATCCGAGTTTCCATTTTTACGGGAGCTTCCATAAATCACTGCAATTCCCATTGTGAATAATCACCTCCACATTTAAAGTGTTAAGCCTTTATTTTGAAAAGTCCTGACCAAGCCAATCCGTACTAAGCTTTGCGAGGGCTCCATCCGCTTTCATTTCTTTTATCGTTTGATCAACAGCGTCGGCAAGTTTCTTTGACTCGGGGTCGTCTTTACGGAGTACATACTGGATATGCCCCTCATTAAGCGCAACTCCTACTGCTTTGAGCTTGCCTTGCGGATCTTTGATTGGAAGAAGGAAGTCTGCGCTTATTGTTGCGTCAACCCGTCCATTAGTGATTTGAAGAACTTCATCGTTAGCATCGTTTTGCTGGTACACGATTTTTATTGCGCCATCATGCTCCTTATTGTAATTTTCAAGTATTTGAGCTTGAGCGCTGGTCGGGCCAATCAGCACTTTTTTTCCTTTCAAATCATCTAAGGACTTGATCGATTCATTGTTTACTGCTGCAATAATAATTTTGTTCCGCCAATAAGCGTAAGGTTCTTCGTTAAAATAAAACTTTTGTTCAYGCTCAGGATTTTTCTCGAATAGATGTGCGGCTATATCAATCTTTTTCGTTTCTAGACTTAATAGAATGTTGGAAAATTCCATCGTTTGAAACTCAAATTCATACTCTTTCAGACGTTTGTCTATCTCTCTGATAACCTCAACGTCGTAGCCTGTTAACTTTCCGTTATCATCGAGAAAAGCGACTTGCTCGAAATCATTGCCAGTGCCGACAATAACCTTTTTAACCCCCGCGGCTGATTCTCCTTTATTGCTGCTGCCATTATTGGCGCATGCTGTAATAACAAATAAGAAAACAAGGGTAAACGCAAATGCATTAAACTTTTTCAAAATCGTTTCCTCCAATTTGGTTGTGTATTAAACTCATAATCCCTACGGGTTAAGTGAGGATTAAAGACTGAGATAACTGTAGCATCCACACCCGCTTGAGGTCAATTGATTACATAATAGATATATTTTATATAAGAAACCAAAAATGTTATATAAATATAAATATTGTAAAAAACCCAAAGACCCTCGCCAATTGAATGGGGAGGGTCTTTGAACTTTAATCGATTGTTTAGTTTTGGCTATCTTCACCAATGACAATGACTTCTGTTTCTAAATCTATGCCAAAGTTTTGTTTTACCGTCGTCTTAATAACTTCGATCAAATCAATGTAATCCTGAGATGTAGCATGATCCACATTTACAATGAAACCTGCATGTTTCGTGGATACCTCTGCTCCTCCGATTCGTTTCCCTTGCAAACCGCTGTCTTGTATCAGTTTTCCAGCAAAGTAACCAGGCGGGCGTTTGAATACACTGCCGCATGAAGGATATTCCAATGGCTGTTTACTTTCTCGCGCAAAAGTGAACTCATCCATTTTTTGTTTAATATCGGCATATTCAGCTTGTTTAAGATTAAATACAGCTTCGAGCACAACATATTTATTTGCAGAAATATTACTCTTCCGATAACTTAATGACAGATCCTCACTTGATAATGTGAGAAGCTCGCCTGCTTCATTCATTACTAAAGCTTTGACTAATACATCCGAAATTTGTCCGCCATAGGCTCCTGCATTCATATACAATGCACCACCGACCGTACCTGGGATGCCGCATGCAAATTCAAGTCCAGACAGATGCTGTTCTAATGCTTGCCTAGACACATCTATAATCGAAGCTCCAGCTTGCGCAATCATTGTATTATTCTCGGTTCGAACTTCATTCAAGTTTTTTAAATGCATCGTAATCCCGCGAAGGCCGCCATCCTTCACGATAAGATTGGAGCCATGCCCCAAGAGGGTTACTGGAACATTCTCTTCTTTCGCAATTTTATATACAGTGCTTATTTCATCATATTTATTTGGAGTAATGAATACATCTGCATTCCCCCCTAATTTTGTATATGCGTGATTTTTAACGGGTTCAGCAAGCTTAATATTCAAGTCGGGCAGTTGATTTAATATACGTTTATAAAGGTTCAATTCATTATTCATAAAAGTTGTTCCCATTCGTTCATTATCATTCGTTTCACCTTTTCTTGTTGTTGTTAAAGCTTTGAAATTTCAACTTTAAATTATAGCACATTTTTCCGATTAATATTACCTTTTAATCAAAAGTTGTCATTTATAAATTTAATCAATCCTATTTCCTACATATCATTAAATTATCGTTTCTCCTTATTAAATATGCAACAAAAAAAGAGCAGGATACGATCCTGCTCGCTTTTTTTATGGCTTAATCTGTAGCAACCATAACATGTCTTCTCATAAGCCTTAATGTCTTATCATTTATTTCTTTATTTCAATTACAATATCATCCAATTTAATTTGTTCTCTACCTCTTCCTGCTTTTTTAGGCAATACAATTTCTTTTGAACCTTCGTCTCTCGTTATTTCTAATGATCCATGATTTTCGGCAGTGTGTTCATACAAGTTTATCTGAGGTGTCAGTATAAGCTTGGTAGCATTGGGGTCTAATTTCTCAAAAGTTTTACTCCAGTTCATGTTATAGCCGCCTCGCTCACCTGCTCCTCCATTGCCTTTACCTACATAATGATTGCCTAAGTCGTCTTTAATTTCGATATCCACATCTACAGCATCCCATTCATTTCTTGTCTCATCCGAAATCACTTGATTGTAATAAACGATAAAGCTCATGGGGGTAAAGGTTATGTTGTCTATGTTCACTTTTACTCCCTCGTTTTCAATACTTTGATTTATGATCTGTGTTTGATTCGCTGTTGCGTCTAAAGAAAGAGCAAAGCTCCATTTACCTTGTATTTTCTCCTCGTTATTTTGATTTGTTATATTTTCAATAGTCCAGTTTATATTTACGTGATCCAATTCCGTTTGATTACGAAAATCGATATTGCTTTGAACTAAACCTACATAACTATTTTCATCCACTTTTGTAATTTCAGAGCTTTGACTGCCACCGATTGCTCCTTTTGCAAATAATAAACCATGTAACTTTGGTTCGTCACCCAAGTCTTGTTTACTTTCTAATGCATAGGTTAAGGTAACCGATTTCCCATCAAAAATCGCATCTTCAATCGTGATTTTTATGCCGTTGCTCTCCGTTGACATGTTAATTTCGCTGGAAAATTTCTTATAGTCATCATAAAATCCGACCCTTCCCGTATCCAATAACCTGAATATATTTCTTATAACGGGGATTTCGCTAGCATAAGCAGGGAACGTTATGCCAAAGGTAGCAGCCGTTAAACCGATTAGTATGACTGCAGCAGCAGCATTCTTTTTCCAACGTTGTGTTTTTTTATTTTGAGCTAATGATTGCTTTAATGCTTTCTTGACCTTGGTCTTTTCAAATTCAGTGACTTCCATTTCCAAAAACTGTTTGTCGTCAAGATCAATATCGTTTAATAATTCATAAATATCCTTCATCATACACTACCTTTCCAATTCAACTGCATCGCTTTGGTATAAAGTGTCTTTTTCCCTCTATAAATGCGATTATCGATGGATGCTTTCGTTAAATCGAGTTTCGCTGAGATATCCTCTGTTTTTAATCCAAGAAAAAATTTCATTATAAAAATATCCCGATCCACAGGCTCTAATAAATGGATTAATTGAATTAGTTCCGTTTTATCCTCCAGCATAATCAACTCTTCTTCTGCCGATTTTTCGGAGCTCAATTCCATTTCATTAGTGGTGAATTCTACTCTTTTACTATTTTTTCTGTAATAATCAATAGCCTTAAACTTGGCTATAGCACAAATCCATTTCCTGAAATCAGTCGAATCGCCATGGAATTTATTCGAATTGTTCCATATGGATAACAAAATATCGTTCATACATTCTTCAATAACTCCCTCGTTCTCAAGCGGGGACAGCACTTTATTAGTTACCCCTTTTATTAAGGGCAAATAGGTATCAACGATATATTCTAAAGCATCTTCTTTCTGTCGCTTTAATCGTTGGATGAAATTTTTATCATTAGACTTCATTAGCGATTCTCCTTATTTTTTTGTAAAAGCTTTTACACTATATACAACGAAGTTGGAAATTTTTATTCTCATGTTTAGATTAATTATATTTTTAGGCCATTTATAATAAAAAAAGTCGATTCCTTAATCGTACAGGAAATCGACTTTTTATGATTGAGTTTTTATGAGTCTGCTTTTGAAAATATGGCAATCGGCTTCTTATCCGTAGCTTCTACTACTCGCTGCTCAAATGTTGGTCCTGCTTCTGAATAGGAATCATATTCAATAATGCCTACATTCAGCATTCTGAACTTCTTTCTCATGACCTGATAGAACGTCGAATCATGTGTTGAGATAATAAATTGTTTATGATTTTGCAATTTGGAATCTGCTAAATTACGTATAAGATCAATTAATGCAGCCACATTCAAGTCATCCATACTTTGCACAGGGTCATCCATTGCGACAAAGGACAGTGGGGACCAAGATTGCGTAAGCGCCATGGCCAAAAAGAATGAAATCGCAGTGGCATTCACTTGGGCTGCGCTAAATATGTATGAAGGATTTGCTTCTTGGTGGCCAAGGGCCGTATCTTCTCTCGTCATCACTTTTAGAAATAAGCGATTGCTGTTGAATTTTTTTCCCGTATCATAATCGATCTCGGTGAACACGGGATGGGAGTTGATTCTGACAAAGATGGAACGCATAGTATCGAACATTTGATCCATGACTCGTTCATTTAAGCCGCGAATGGCATCTGGCACGGCCTGCTCGGCATCCTTTAGAGCGGCAACCAGGTCTTCGATGGTTCGAAGACCTTCTTCCACTCGTTCTATGACCTTATGCTTGGCAGTTTTTTGTTGCTGTAATTGTTCAAGCAGTGCGAGATCTGCGTTTGCTCGGAAAGCATCTAATAATTGTGTTGCTGCTCCGTGCTTACGAGTATTTTCGAGCAAAGATTCCTCAATCAAACTAGCCTTTGCTTCTAACTGATCCGCAACAGCGCTCCAATTCGTTGTTTGAGCACTAGCACCAACAATTCCTTCTGCCGTTAGTTTACCTAGCGATACAACGACATCATCTTGTAGATGCTTAAGTTCTCTCTCTTTGCTCTCCCTTGGAAGGGATGAAAACGATGTAGCAATCGTAATAAGCTGCTTGCGTAAATGATCTACTTGTTTATTACTTTCATCCAGCTTAGTCAGTAACAGCTCTTTCAGAGCTGGCGTATGAAAAGGGATATCCAACTCATCAGCCAATGCTTTGAAATCATTGTAGCTCTTGTCCATTAACTGCATTTTTTTGTGCAAATCGTAGTGCTTTGCTTGTAAATCTGCCACTTGATCGAGCAATTGAATATGCTGATCACTCCATTCCTGCATGGTGGCTTGAAGTATGGTTAGACTTTCTTTAACATTCGCTTTTGCTTCAAACAGCTGGTCATTATAGATTTGTCGTTGTAATTCAAGCTCGAGGCTCTTCTTTTCTGCACGAGCTAGATCAGGATGAATGGCATCCATCTGGGCGCTGACGTAGTTCTGCAGGCGTAATGAATCAACATCTTCTATTCCACAGGCAGGGCAGCATTCTAACTCTGGCTGTTCAATAGCAACCTGTAGAACATGCTTTAGAAAAGCTTTATGTTTCTTTTCATGAAGCACAAGCTGCTGTACAAATTCCAACTGCTGCTTGTGTAAACGATCAGCCTCCAAAAAGGCGTTTTCCATATCTGTTTGTTCACGAAACCGCAGCTCTAACTCTCGTAATGAATGATAGAGTGCGAGTCGAGGAGACTCCTCTAAGCGTGGATAAGCCATGGCAAAGCCACCGCTCATCCCATCAAATTTTTTACGGTTGTTTGCCTGAAGCAATAATTTTTTTACGTCATTTAACGCTTCAAATAAGTGATCGGCTCTATGCTGAATTGCCGTTGTTTGCTGCTGTAAATCCTCATTCAGCTGTTCGTTTTGGAGCTTGATCAGTTCGTTTTGCAAAAAACTATCTGCTTCTTCATTGAGCCTTAGCAATTTTTGAATTGTATTTAAGTGTTCATCTAGCGTTTGAGTAAGGCGACTTTCTCGTTCCCATTGCATCAGAAGCGGAAGCTTTTCCTGTAATGAGGTCATAGCATCTTTTGCTAGATCGAGCCGTCTGATTGTATCATTTTCCAAAAGATTTCGTTCCTGAACGAGAGCTTCTATTTGCTCCTCGGCTTCTTTGATCAACAAAATAACCAGATCTTCATCTTCTGAAACAGCTGTTTTTTGGAAGACAGCTTCATAGTTATGAAGTGCTGTTGACCATTGATTATTTCGTGATGCAGGCGAGAATTCTGAGATTTCCAGCTTAATGCCTTGAATGCGGTGCTCCAGCGTATCTTCCTCAGCAATCAGCTGCCCACGCTTTTGGCTAAATGCCAGTTTTCTTTCTTCCAGCTCCACCCGTGCTTTATGTACGAGTTCTCCATAGCTCGCAAATTGCTCTGTGCCGAAAATTCGGGAAACCGAATTGTAGCGATCCTTCTCCTTCATGCCTCTTAGAATGCCATTCATCCGTTCTTGACATAGAAGATGAGTAAGAAACAAGCTTTTGTTTAAATCCACTTTATCGAGCCATTCCGCGTGGACGAGCTTCTCTTTTAAAACGACTTCTGCCTCCTTGGCAGGTACCTTCTCACCATTAATCTCAACTTCAAGCAAATGGGCTCCGCTATCTGTCCTTACATTCGTATTGGCGATTCCCGTACGTGTTACTGTGATTTGCAAGTCTGAATTTCCTAGCTCAATGATTACTTTTGGAGCTCTATCCCCGGCAAAATGATTCCCGATGTATCGATATAATTTTCGTTCGGGGTCTTGCTCATAACGATAAATACTACCGGTTAATCCCCATTCGATCGCGTCAAAAAAAGAGGTTTTTCCGTAACCATTTGGGCCATGTAAAATGACAATGCTTGTATTGGGAAATTCAAATCTTCGCTTCTCATTAAACCCGCGGAATGCTTCTATTGTGATTGCATTAATCCTCATGGCCGAGCACCTCAGCTAACACTGGAATATTTAAAGATGACAATAGCTTGTCCACAGACTGCTCATCAGCTTGAAACAAAGCTTTATTTAACTGGTCTTTCGTCGATTGTTGAACACTGGATTGCCATTGGTCGAGAAAATGCCGATCATGAAACCAAAGGCGCTCGAGCTGGTGCTCGGGCAGCTTAGTTTGAAAGTCTAAAGGCAGTTTTTCAGCTAAACGATCTAAATCTGAGCTAGTGATGATAATCTTGCGAAAGAAAAAGCGGTTTGACTCGATGCGTTTTTTCAAAGCATTGCTTATCTCTTGCGCGTCTACAAAGAGGACTAAATACATGTCCCAACGCAAATCATCTAGTTCGCCGGGAAGCTGATTCTGTACCCGGTAAGCAAATTGATAAGCTGCTCGCTCCCAGTGGTTCTCGAGTGATGATGGAGAGTCATAGGTAACGACAGCAAAAATTTGCTTCGCAGAAAAGTAAAGGGCATCTATGTGCCTAATCGATACATTTGTTAGCTTTTCAAGGTCAGATTGGTGGTCAAAAAAGTCAAATATCTGTTGCACCATTTTCAAATCACACTCCTTAGTCGCGTGCAAATTTCTTCATAACTCACTTCATGTCTAACTTGACGCAAGCAAGAGGAACAGCTGATACTGACCGTTCCGGATAAGCGATTAGATTCTAAACCTTCGAAGATGGTTAACTTCGTGTCTTGAGCAAATTGTAGTAATATTTTGGAAAAGTCAGCTTTACGGCCATTGTTGCAATGCTCGCAAAGATTTTCTGGGTTGCCTTTTTCGAGTGATTCCGAATTAATATTTTCGAGCAGCAAGCGATATGGGAATAAGTCCGAATGGTCTCTGGACTTCATATAAGATTGAAAAGAATTGGTGTAAAGTTTGGTCATAAATCCGATGACAACCTCAGGCATCGTTTCTTTAGCCTGGGAGTAGAGCATACGCACCCAGCGATCGGAATTCAGCTGAAGATTGGACAAATGAACCCATTCCTCAGGATCGATAAAGTTCCAATCGGGATATACCAAATTTACGAGCGCCAGCAGCTCCCACAGCTCGCGCAGGCCGGGTTCTCCTTCAGGAAGACGAATGTTTGCAAATTGGTACAGCTTTAGAAATAGCTGCAATCTGCTTTCTTCCATCTCCTTCAGCTTTCGAAGAACATCATTCATGGATGCAATAAGTTTAGTTCTTATTTCGTCATCATTTTTGAAACGTCGTATGAAGATGGTATCCAGAGCTTGTCGGTGAATCTCAAATTGATCGTTTAATCGAGCCTGCATCTTCGATACATGAGCTGATCCTGCCGGCTTGTCCGACAGGTCTAAGGAAGTTGTTATCTCTGGGCGGTTATCTTGTATACCAAACGGTGGAGGATCAAAAGTTTCAAGTACGTCTAGTAGGAGTCCTTTTAGAATATCGTAGTTTGTTGAGAGATGTCCTTGCTGCAGATCGAGAATGGTGCCATGATCACCGGGCAGAGACCGGGCAGAATCATAGCTCTTTGATTGTCCTATATTGGGAACGGCACTGCCCTCCTCGACTACGGTATCCTTGTCACCGAAGCAGTAAATGGACGTGAAAAAKCTCCTAAGTTCTCCTTGCGCATCAAAAAAGCTGCGGTTCATATCATCCAAAAAAGCGTTGTTTGAACGCAGCTGTTCGATTTGCTTATGATTCTGAAAGCGCTTTATTAAATGGTGGAATTCAGCGAATTTAGAGCCGTTATAAGGTGTTGCATAGCTAATAAAGCCACCGATCCGTTCTAATCCTTTTTTGCGATGCAAATATTCGTTGAGTAAGAATCGTTTACCGATTAATCCTCCCATACTGTGGCCAACGATAACGATTTTCTCATATTTTCTATAGGTATACCCATCCAAAATAGCCTTTAATTGAATAGCTAGCTGGTCTATGGACAGAGGACTTTTTTTACTGACACTAATTTTTTGACCTAAGACGTCAAACTCTCCTTCGATTCCAAAAATGCTGCTGATGAGCTTAGAGGTGTCATATGTAACGATTCCAATATCCGTATCCGTGATGTCCGGATCTGATGCGATGAGCTCCGCCCAGTCTCTGCCTGGCTTTACCCACGTTTCAGGAGCGCCCAAACCATGAATCAGCAAGACAAGCATCTTGCCTTTACTTCCCGGTGTTCTCGGTTTCAGTTCGATCTGCATCGACATGTTCAGCTTCCCCTTTCTCCTAATGCTTTCCTATTATTTTATATCAAGCATATATGGTTTCCAAGGGTTGTACTACATGTTCTGGAAGATCTTTTTTTGTTATTTTCCATTTTATGAGTATTGTAATCGATTCGAATATGTGTATAATACAAGGTAATTGAATAAACGAAATGTTTTCTAGGGTTCCGCAGCGTAACCGTTGGTCTGGTCCGAGAGAAAACTCACAGCCATGCTGTGTCACGGAAGGATAAAAGCCTGGGAGAAACTGTTAAACAGTTTACTCTTGGGCTTTTTTTTTATGTTTTTTGGCAACAATAAAATTGGAGGTGTATTTTGGTGAATTCGAATTGGATTAAAGTATTTATTGCCGCTTTTTTCGAGGTTTTTTGGGTGATTGGCTTAAAACACGCGGATGACTTCTGGACGTGGACAGGAACTGTTATTTCTATCATTATCAGCTTCTATTTAATGATCGCAGCAGGCAAAAAACTGCCTGTCGGAACGGTATATGCTGTTTTTGTGGGAATGGGTACGGCAGGAACTGTTTTTTCCGAAATCATATTTTTTGGAGAACCATTTAAATGGACCAAAATGTTATTGATATTACTTTTATTAGCGGGAGTCATGGGCTTGAAATTAGTTACGAAGGATAAAGATCAGAAAGGAGCTGTATCCTAATGGCTTGGATTTCTCTCATATTTGCAGGATTGTTTGAAATGTTTGGTGTTGCCATGATAAATAAATTGCATAAGGATCGCAATTGGCAATCCGTTGTATTACTAACGATCGGATTTTTAGCAAGCTTCCTATTTCTTGCTTATTCCATGAAAACACTGCCTATGGGAACAACGTACGCCATTTGGACGGGAATTGGAGCGTCAGGCGGAGCTATTTTGGGAATGCTTTTATATGGAGAATCGAAGGACTGGAAAAGGGTTGTTTTTATAGCGATGGTATTAGGGTCAGCTGTAGGGTTGAAGCTTGTCTCTTAAAGGATGTCATTTGATATGATCTATCGTGGAATTATTGCTACATTCTATTTATGGAAGGAACAGGCTCATTAATAGCCTGTTCCCTGCTTATTCAGACTTAAATCTTGTCTTGCGTCTACCCCGCTGCACTCTCTGTTTCATGCTGGTGATACACGACCGTTAACGTTTCTTTCAGAGCAAGGGCTAGTTCTTTTGCTTCTTCAGGGGTGTTGCCAACTGTAATGAAATAACCTAATCGATCATCCGAGCTTTTTGCTTCTGTGACCAAATCTCCTTCATCTGCCGTTAGCTGTGCTCGGATAACATTTTCATTTAGTTCTAAACCGGCAAAGCCTTCAATTCCATCAAAAATACCCTCTCGATCGGCGGTCACATAAGCAATTGAAGCTGCTCGGTTAAACCGTTTCTGAATATTGATCGGGTTGTCTAAATAATAGTTAACGGTTGCTTCAAATATATCAACACCGAACGCTTGCACTAATAAATCAGAAGAAATATTGTCGCCTCCTGGCCTGCCGTTCACCTCGATAATTCGTGGACCCGTACTTGTAAGCTTCACTTCTACGTGACTTGGTCCATTCACTATCCCAATAGCTCTCAAAGCATCAACAGCCGTACGAACGATGTGATCCCCATGCTCTACATGCACTGAAGTAGGTAACGTATGAAGAATTTCAACAAAATAAGGAAGCGGTGAGGTCAATTTTTCAGTAACGGCCGAGAAAATGGGCTCTCCATCTTTTACGAATAATTCCACACTAAATTCTGGACCATCCAAGTACTCCTCAATTAAATACTCATCGCGTACTTTAAAGTCCATATAAGTTACTTTAAACGCTAATATTGTATCTATTGCATGCTTCAGTTCAATTGCATTTTTGATGAAATAAACGTTTTGACTGCTTGCACAATTCGTGGGTTTTAATACGATAGGAAATCCAATCTCTTCCGCAGCTGCTAATGCATCTTCGTAAGTTCTCACTTTTTTAAATTTTGCACTCGGAACTTGATGTTCAGCATAAGCTTCTCTAGCCAAATCTTTGTTTCGCGACTTCAGAGCAGCTTCGTAGGGTACTCCTCTAAGTCCAATCCGCTCCGCTACCTTCGCAGTTACGTGAGAGGCGTAATCCGTAGCAGGAATTAACGCATCCAGTTGATTCGCATAAGGTGAGCCAACAATCGCTTGGTAGAGTGACTCTTCATCTCGAATATCTGCAACAATTAGATCATGGTAAATGCCTTCRTATCCATACTTTTGCGGATTTTCCGTGGAAGAAACGATGGAAATGACTTTATGTCCTTGTTCAAAAGCGACTCTCGCAAAACTAACGCCGTAGAAACTTGGTTCAACAAAAGCTACCGTTTTAATTGCTGTCATCTCTTTATCCTCCTTTAAAGGTTATGAAATAAGTGGTTCGCAATTCAAAATTCAAGCTTCCAGTGTGCTTTTTTGTGTCGCTTTACTATTCATCACAAAGTACACAACAAATCCGATGAACATCAAGCCGCTCATACAGACAAAACCCGCGCCTGGAGAGAAACGATCAATGACAAGGCCAAGCCCTGTGGCGGACAAGGTCTGCAAGAGCAAGGAAATCGCCATCCAGACCGAAGTCGCTCGACCCATGTAGGATTTGGATACCGATTCCATCAGCGTCGTTGTCATCAAAATACGTAACGAAGAGTTCGTTAATCCGATCAACACACTGCCAAGGTACAAAAGCAGTATCAAATGGTTAAACGCTACAGCGAGCAAGCTCAGCACGGATATCATGAAAAATAATAGTATCGTTCCATGTTGTGATATTTTCTTAGCTAAGGGTGCTGCAATAAATCCAGACAATAATCCCCCAATGCCATAAAACATATCTGACAAACCGAATACAACAGAATCACCTTGCACCGTATTGCTCACATAGCCAGGAAGAACGACGTTGTAAATCATCGTAGAAACGAGTGGAACAATCGAAACAATACCAAGCAAGAAAATAAATGGACGTTCCGCCAGATACGTTATGCCATTCTTAAACGTTGCAAAAAAGGACTCTTTATCATTTTCAAAAGGGATAGGTGTGTATTGAATTCGACTAAGGAAGTAGCTGCTCACAATAAAGGCGAGCGCATTCAGAAGAAGAATGATCTCAAAACCAACGAATTTGTACAACACTCCTGAAAGTGCACCAGCCATAAACATCCCTACTTGCAAGCTGATTTCAATTAAGGAGTTTCCATTAATGAGGTCCTTCTCCGATAGGATTTCTTGAACCAGGCTTCGAGAAGCCGTCATATACACGGTCCAGCCCATCCCATTAATAATGGCAAATGTATAAAGATATTCAATTCGGAATCCCGTCCATACAAAAGCACCTGTTATGATTAACAAGGCTATCGCCCGAATGCCATTGGCCCATAAGATAATCGTTTTACGATTCCATTTATCAATTAGAGTGCCTACAAATGCGGAGATGAGAAAACCTGCAATGACATTTAAGGAAAGCATGAATCCAATAGCGGTAATCGAATTTGTCTGATCCATGAGACACCAGTTCGCACCAATCGTACTCATCCCTACGCCGAACCCGGAAATAATATCAGCGAAGGAATAATGGCGAAAGTTTCTTTGTTTTAGTACGCTAAAAACCATCTTTACCTCCTAGAATATTCTGGATTTGTTGTTGCAGTGGTTCAAACCCAAATCCTAAATAGTCTAGAACCTCAGCATGCGTACCGCCGTAGATAGGCCATTTCTCACCGCAATGATGTGAGTGAACTTGATGCTTTGGCAATAATAAGGCTAGATAGGACGCTGTACTGCCGGTTGCTCTATGCTCCTCAACCACCAGAAATTGGTCAGCTAAACCGCTTAATGGTTGTATATAAGGTTTCAAGCTTTGGATGTCGACGTAACATAAATGCGCATGTACGATAGCATCGTCCTCTTGAACGATCCGCTTGCAAAGTTCTGTTGCTTGTTCACCCACGGAAATTAAGCATAGTTTGGATCGGACAGTACGTGCGCCTCCTTCAACAATTAAGTTTCTGCAGCTCTCGTCCTCTGCTCGATCCAAGCTGTCAAAAGCATCATTTCTAGAAAGGCGAATATAATACGGCTCCTCTGATGCTGCTGCCTCACGTATTACTCTTCGTGTTTCTTGGTCACCATGAGGGCAAGCGATCCGTATGTTTTGAAACGATTGGAGGACTGCGATGTCCTCCAGTGCATGATGTGTCGTTCCAAACCAGCCGCCAGATACCCCTCCATACGCAGCTACAACCTTCACGTTTTTCCCCATATACCCCATCGTCAGCTTGATGCTTTCGGCTGCTCGCAATGCTGCAAAGGAAGCAAAGGTTGAGAAGAATGGCACATAGCCGGCTTCAGCAAGACCGGCTGCCATATCAATTCCAGCTAATTCTGCAATGCCAAGATTAAAAAAACGCTGGGGATGCTGCTGTCCAAAAGGATGATTTTTGCCTCCTAGATCTGCTTCAATACATACAATTTGGTCGTTGCTGGAAGCAAGCGTAGTCAGTTCATCTTTATAGGCATCTCTACCTGACTTCTTGGTCATGATAAACTCACCTTCCATTTATGGGCGAGCTTCTCCGGGATTTTAACATAATGGGCTTCGGGGTTTCCTTCAATCGCAGCAACACCTTTTCCTTTTATCGTATTGGCCAAGACGGCTACTGGTCTATCTGGATCTGGTTCAATTGCGGCAAGGATTTCTTCGAAATGATGACCGTTAATTTCCTTGACAGCAAAGCCAAACGCTTCAAATCTTTGCCGGAGATTGCGAAGCGGTGATATGTCATGCACATAACCATCGTTTTGGCCTCCGTTGCAATCGACGATATATACAAAATTAGTGATCGACTKGGCTTGGACAATCTGTGCGGTTTCCCAGCATAACCCTTCCTGCAGTTCCCCATCTCCTCCGATCACAATCCCTAGTCCATTCGTTTGTCTCATCTTTTGCGCCAGTGCCCAGCCTGCTGCGTACGGAATGCCATGTCCCAAACTGCCTGTAGCGAAGGGGATTCCTGACAGTTTATGATTAGGATGACCTGTGAACAAAGAGCCTGCTTTTCCATAGCTATCCGCTGGGTTATCCTTGATAATCCCGTATACATGGAGCGCGGCATATAATGCTGCTGCAGCATGCCCTTTGCTAAGAATGATGAGCGTATTGGGATCTTCCACATATTTCGAATACGCACCAATCAATAAGTCAATCGCAGAAAGACTTCCGCCGATATGGCATCCTGTAAGTGATGCAGCCATGTCAATGATCAATTTCCTCGCTTCTTTCGCCTTATCAACCAGCAGGGAGATTTCTTCCCTTTGAATATCGATTGCCAGCTCCATTTATTCCTCCAATCGCAGCCGAAACCATTCGTTTACAGCTTCTTTTAAAATCGTTCTGGTCTGCTCTACCTCACCATAATGTAAATATTCATCATTCGTATGATCCAAGCTGGAATCTCCGGGACCATAAGCTACCATAGGGACGGCATCCCAAGTTGTGGCCAGCGTATTCATGTCGCTCGTTCCACGTTTTTTGATATAGTGAATGGATTTCTCCTGCTTAGCGAAACTGCGAACAAAAGCTTTGACTAAGGAGCCTGTGCGAGAGTTCGAAAATCCTGGTGTTGCACGCAAGATTTCAACAGTCACATTTTCACCAAATGACAAATCAATTTTCTTCTGATAATCGTTGCCTGCCGCTGGTGATATTCTAAAGTTTAACGTCCCTTTTACCGTCAAAAAGCCTCGTTCATTCTGATGCTCGATATCAATTAATGAGGATAAGGACTGTGGATCGATATCACGTACGAGAACACGAATGTCCGATACGACACTGTACAATTCGTCGATAACACTCCTGCTATCTTTGGCTGCAGTATGCTCCTGCGCGCGATGAATAGTAATTTCCAGCTTAAAGAGACCGTAATAACCGAGGGTCAAGCTCTCTACCCCGCTCGGTTCCCCAATAATAACCGCATCCGCCTTGTAGTGATCTCGAATGAAATGAGCACCTTTTGAAGATGATATTTCTTCTTCCACTGCACCAATTACAAGTAATGATCCCTGTTCTGGCACCTCAACTTCTTGCAGCAAATGAATGAAATTAACAAAGCAGCCTTTAGCATCCACGATTCCCCTGCCCGTAATGCCTTTGGAGTCGGATCGAACAGGCCAAACATGCGGAACCGTATCTATATGCCCTAATAAGAGCAGCGTGTGGGGGCCATTCCCTTTGCGGAAAACGACGTTTCCCGCGTGGTCTATTTCCGCTGAAACCGAAGGCTGCTTAATCGTCTCTAATAAGTAGTGTGCAAGCACATGCTCATCTTGAGAGACCGAAGGAATGCGGGCCACTTTATTCAATAAATCGAATGCGCCGAGCTCCCGATCCATGTTCCAAAACCACGTTTTACCGGGTGCTTCCAAGGTATGAGGACCGGTTATATTCACATCACAGATGCCCTGATGGATTGCTAATTGGGCTGCGCGCACTTTTTGCTTCATGCGCCCTTTTACAAAGCTTAATTCATCATTCGTATAGACATTTTGTATCGTTGAATGTTTATCTTCAATATCTTCCAGTAAACCTGCAGTTCCAGTAACAAAGCGCAGGTGATGCGCTTCTAAGTCCACTGCTAAGTGAGCAGCGAGCACATCTGCATCAATGTTTATGTACACATCCAGTTCTGGATCTAATATTGGTGGAGAAACACATACAACATCAAAGGCCTGTAAAGCAGATTTCAGAAATGCCACATGACTGCCCACGAAATGACCGAACAACGAATCACGGACAATGATCGTTTTTTGATCCTTAATCACTTTAAGGGGTTTCGCTTTCTTGCCATAGACAAGACCTTGATCTCCACCAAGCTGTGAGTAGACAGTCAGACCGTATGCCTTCAGCTGTGTGTGTATCGTGGGCAAAATAATCTCATGGTAGGCTGCACGGATAATCGGCATCTCTTCTGGGGAACAGTACCGTACCTCATCCCCAGACGGCAATGTAAGAAAAGGCATCGCTCGAGGAATGGATTCATATTTTTGTTTTATGGCTTCGGCACCGCCTGCCACAAGCAGCACTTGATTTCCTCGCTTTACGATACGGCTAATTTCTTCAAAAATGTGAGGATGGTTTACAATCGTAATGCTCCCGAGCTTGATTACATATAAGCTGCCGCTGCTCATCAGGGCCACGCTCCCTCAAATTCAAATGTCAATCCCGCCTCCTCAGAGTATCCAAAATAGTTGTTTGCTGCCTGTATGGCTTGCCCCGCAGCTCCTTTAATTAAATTATCGATGGTTGCGATGGAAACACAATTTCGTCCATCCACATAAGCACCGATTTCTGCATAATTTGTTCCTGCTACTGTTTTGATCATAGGTGAACCATTGCCCGAGTTAAAATAATGAAGAAAGGGTTTGGATGAATACGTGCTGTAGAATGCTTTTTTTACATCTACATCAGTTACATGCTCTTTGAGCAAGGAATACGAGGTTGCCATAATTCCTCGGGGAAGATCAAGACTATAGACCGAAAACTGCAAATCTATCGTTTGATTCAAATGATAGGATAATGCATGCACGACTTCGGGCTGATGACGATGACCATGAACTTTATAAGCTCTGAAGTTATGGGAGCGCTCCGCATGATGTTCTGTTGTCGATTTTCCGCCGCCGCTGGAGCCTGTCTTGGCATCAGTGATTACACGTCCTTCAATTAAATCATGCGCCACAAGCGGATAAAGGGTATACAGCGTCGCCACCGCCATGCAGCCCGGAAGATTGACTACTTTTGCTTCGAGATTGATTTTGCTGAACTCTGGAATATAGTAGTGCCAGCCGCCTTCAAATGCATGTTTTAATGTTTCTGGATAATGTTGATGTAATATATCGGGGTCGGATATACGATAATCCCCGCTTAGATTAAAGATATAGTCTGTATGCTCAGCAACATGCTGGATGATCTTAGGCAAGGAGCTTGTAGGCAAACAGGAGAAGACCGCATCGTAATGACCGTCTAATTCGGATATTTTTTTAAACTTTAACGAGCTGAGCTTTTTCTTATGAATAGAACCAATATAGAACTTATCCACCGGGTATCCCGCCTTTGATTCGGAGGACACAAACTGAACTTCAAAATGAGGATGCTTATTTAGCAGCCTGTATAACTCAGCGCCAGTGAACCCGCTGCCGCCTAGAATGGCTACTCGTTTCTTTTGTTGTTCTGTTGTACTCATCCTAATCTAGCGTCTCTTTCATACAGCACTTTAAAATCGCTTCCTCGCTCTACCAGTTCACGAATCATATGCGGGTTCGCATCTATTTTTTTGAAAGCCAAGGCGTAAGCTTGAATTCGCTCATATTCTATAGGCGTTCTTAATTCTCTGCATATCGTTAAGCTGTTTCTAAGCATCTTCAATGTTTTAGGGAAATGGTTCAAATCGTAACCAAAATCTTGACGGTCCGATAACGTAAACGGATAACCATTTCCAAAGCCTTTCCGATTTTTGAACGGCAGATGACCAGGTATTGGTACATTTTGCCACTCTCTAGCAAATACCCCTTCAGAATTAATGAGCTGCTGAACGGCATCTTTTACAAGATAATCCTCCAAATCCTCAAGCCCAAGTCGCTCGGGTGAGAGTTTAACACGATACATGTTATAGCTGTGCTTATACCCATCCGGTACGAATGGTCCGCTAAACAGCTTAGTCTCTGAAAGCTCATTGGTTAAATAGGCTGCATTTCGTGCACGAATGGCATCATAATAAGGAAGGCGGGAAAGCTGGCTCAAACCGAAAGCAGCTGCGATCCACGACATGCGATAATCAATGCCTGATGAATCAAGGAATGCGAGTGCGCGCTCATAATCCTCTTTTTCTTTGAAAAAAGCGATGCCTCCTTCCCCGCCTACGGGAAAGTTTTTGTCGGCCATTAAGCTTTGTCCTGCACTGTCTCCAATCGAACCGGTGAGTTGTTGATGGATCGATGCGGAATGCGCATGGGAGGCATCCTCCACAAGGCGAAGCGAATACTTGTCAGTCAGACGTCTCAATGCAGGTAAATCAGCAGGCAGGCCATGTACATGCACGGGCATGATTGCCTTTGTCTTGTTCGTTATGGCTTGCTCTGCTTTTAGTGGATCCAAGCAATAGGTTATAGGGTCAATGTCCACAAAAATGGGGATCGCTTTCGCTGCAACAACGGCTTGAGCGGTTGCTATGAATGTGAATGCAGGAACGATCACCTCATCCCCGGGCTGTACACCTGCCCCAACTAATGCGAGGTGCAGGCTGGATGTACCGCTCGCTGTAGCAATCGCATAATTCGCCCCTACATAATTGCGGTACGTTTCCTTGAACTCATCGACAACTTGCTCTCCATCCTGCTGGATGGAGACAAGCATTTGGATGACATCTTCCTTCGTAATGATTGGGAAATTCGTCTTCCTTACATCCTCTGGAATAATAGATGGTCCTCCCAGAAAGGCTAATGGCGCTTGAACCCAATCGTCTGATGGCAGCGCTAACGGCTTGCGAATAAAATCCGACTTCATCATGATTGGTTCCTCCTTAAGAGTGTTAGCTTCACACATGCTGCCACAAGCGGGCTAAGCCTGTAGTTGAACTGCAAGGCGGGCTGCAGGTCAGGTTCGCTTTCTTCCTGTGTCCACATCGTTTGTAAATCAAAGGCACCAAAAATCTTCAAGCGCTCTGCTTTTTTCCAAATGTTCTCATCATTTGCTGCGATGGCAGCTACCGGACCAAAGCCTAATCCCGTAAAATCCAAAACGAGAACGGGAGCAAAGTCGCTGGTTTTAAAAATGATCTGATCCAACTGCTGAAGGTTTTCCCAATTAACCTCAACGGTCGCATAAGCCTGCTTTACGTGTGGATCTGAAATGAGTGTGATTCCTAACCACTGAATAAACTTTTTTTCCTGCTCACTCGGATGCTCCAGTCGTGCAGAATTATGGTAGCCTAAGTCCTGTCCCCACAGCGCACCGTGAATCGCACCCGTGTAACTATTAAACAAAGAGACATATTTCTTGTTGGTCAGCTTGGCTATCCCTTTCTCCAATCCTTTTAATTCGAGATCATTTTTTTCAATACTCATAATGACGCCTGAATTTAGTACTCTCGATAATACAAAGGACAATGAAAAATAGTTTTCTTTTTGAATGACAGCTTCTGGTTTTGTTAATGTTTCTCCCATTTCCTATTTAACCTCCCTATTTACCGTGATATAACTGTTAAGTTGGCCTTGTTTTTTCGTTCAATCGCAGCTTTTACATAATGTGCAATATGGTAGGCCACATCGACACCATGAATTTTCCAGGACTTTGCGAATTCCGGGTTTTGATTCACTTCACATACGACGTACCGTTGCTGCTTGTAATCAAAAAACAAGTCTGCACCATAAATGCCTTCGCCCAAAACCTCGATTATTTGTTTGCAAATGGAGGCCATTTCATCATTAATTTCTAGAGGATCAATTTCTGCACCTAAATGCGTATTTGTTTTCCAGTTGTCTGCTGAAACCCGGCGGAACGCAGCAATCGGTTTGCTGCCTACGATGACAACACGGATATCAAAATCGCCCTTTTCCACATATTCTTGCACTAATACAGGGAACGATTGATGCCCAGGGTCTACAGATTCTCTAGCAGCTATCCAGCCATCTAAGCATTCTTTGCCGGTGATTCTAGCTATTCCCCTTCCCCAAGATGAGGTTGCCGGCTTAATGACACATAAATCTCCAAATGTCTGCAAAGCTTGGAAGAGCTTCTCTGGTGTAAAAGCTACTTTATATTGGGGCTGGGGAATGCTATGTTTTTGAAACACAATCGCTTGATGTATTTTATTTGTACAAATCGTAATTGCTTTGACCGAATTCAACGTTTCAAGACCGGCTAATTCAAGCAGATGGGCTCGATTCAACGCGTTTTTCTGTGAGAGACAACGAATGAGAGCGAGACCGAAGGAATGAACATCAGGCTCACCTAATGGTAACTCCATGGAATCCAAGTTTACCTGCACTTGTACGCCTAAATCTCGAAGATGATCGATTATTCGTTGTTCTTCTTCCCGCAACTTTGTAACACATAATAAAATCGCACGATTCTGCTCCATGTTCGGTTCCTACTCTCCCCAAGTTTCTTCTATTTCTGGAGCTAGAGCGATGCTTACAAGATTGGATTCGACCTGCACTTCATGCTCTTGACCGCATGAACCGCATTCCAAAATTTCACCCGTCGTTACACTCTCTTCCACCTCGATATCCGACTTGCATACAAGACAATTCAAATCTGCCATTATCCTTGCACCTCCTATAAGTTTAGAAAACATATATAAATGGAATAAATTCCGTAAAACCGAGCAATAGCTTCATGACATGCAGCTTTATTAAAACCCTGTGCTGCTATTTCGTTTCTATATCCCACTGGTTTACATTATTGAACGTGCCTAGATTAAGCGGTTTACCAACGAGAACCTTTTTTGATACGACCTGCAAACGCTTCTCGGAATAAACAGCTAAAGTAGCAACCTCTTCATGCAGTACCTCTTGCAATTGGTTATAAATCTCGTGACGTTTTTCCTCTATAATTTCTTGTTCACCCTTTTTAATCAGCTCATCGACTAATGGATTTTTAAATCGAATCACACTTTCGGGATCATCACTTTTATAGGTTGTAAAATAAAGGCTCGGTTCGATATAGTAATCTCTTGTGAATATGGTAATGTCATGCTCTCCCTTCTCCACTTTATCGATTAACGTTGGGAAATCGAATTTCTGAACGTCTACTTTAATCCCAACAGATTCTAAGTTTTGTACGAGAATATCAGCAGCCTGCTCACGAACCTTATTCCCAACTGGAATAATAAATGTAATCGTACGTTTGGGATCCCAGTTCGCTTCTTTTAAAAGCTCTTTTGCTTTTTCAGGATTGTAATCATAATTGGCAATGTTTTTATTAAAATAGGGATGCGAGCTCGGGATGCCTCCATCAATAATTTCGGCCTGCCCTTTGAGCAGCTGCTCCACGATGAGCGGACGGTTCAACGCATAGGCGATCGCTTGGCGCACTTTTTTATCTGGCAGCTTCTCCGTATTGAAGAAAATTTCAGCCGGCTCAGAGGCTGGAGCAGAGGTTACATTTACATTCTCAAAGCCCTTGACCTTATCATAATCCGTAATCGGTACAAGCCCGACCGGCAAAGAATTCATTTGAATTTCTCCCGTCTGCAGCTGTGCTACAAGATTTGCCGCGGGAAGCACCTTAATGAATATCGAGTCAATCTTAGGTACATCGAGGTAGTAATTTTCATTTTTCGTCACCTCGACAAATTGCCCCTGCTCATAATTTGCAAACTTATAGGGACCAATGGTGACTAATGGTTTCTGGAAATATTCGTTCGTTGAAAGCTGCTCTGGATTGGCATCTTTCAGAATATGCTCGGGCAAGAAATTAACCTTGACACCGAAACGTTCATTGAATACGAGCGGATCGATCGGTGTTTTTGTTTTGATCTCGAAGGTCGTTGGATCGATAATTTTTAATCCCGATAGCTCTGTCTTCCCTTCATCCAGTTTCCCAATGTCATTTAAACCTTCGATAAAATCCAGCTTGAAGGATGATTCTACTTTGGCATGAAGGGCAAGCTTTAAGGTGAAAGCCACATCTGCCGTTGTAAAAGGAGTTCCATCGTTCCATTTGGCATTCGCTTTAAGCTTGATACGGTAAGTTTGCTTATCCTGCGTCTCGATAGATTCCGCCAGCTTCGGTATAAATTGTGCGGTATCCGTTACATCGAGCAAAGAATCATTAAGTAAATTAATAGGGGCAAGCGACGCCGAGCTTCCTTGCGTATTGATTTGATTTAAAGTAACAGGAGCATTAACGATACCAATGTATAAGTTTTTTTTTGCTTTGGTGTCATTGGTTGTTGCCTTTACAGAAACCTCTTCCTTCGCTGGTTTTGCTGTTGCTTCAGCTTTTTCCTGCTTCGTTTCACTGCAAGCCGATAGGAAAATCATAAAGACGGTTAATAATATGAATCCTGGTACTCGAAACCTTGTTTTCATTTGTTTCTCTCCTTTTGTTTTATTGCTTTATCTATTTAAAAAATTAAATAGCAGATTCATATACTTAAGCCCTCGCATCAAACGCATCACGAAGAGCGTCCCCTACAAAGTTAATCGCAAGCACTGTAATAAGAATAACGAGGCCGGCAGGTACCCATAACCACTGCTGCTCAGTTAAAACCGTTAGCGATTGTGCATCGTGCAGCATATTGCCAAGGCTCGCCTGGGGGGATTTGACCCCCATCCCAAGAAAACTAAGTCCAGCTTCACTAAGAATCGTGCTGGCAACGCCAAACGTTGCATTCACAATGATTGGCCCCATTACATTTGGCAAAATATGCTTCATGAGTATTCGCGGGGTGTTGTATCCAAGCGCAACGCCGGCGCGGACAAAATCCATTTGTTTCATGGATAATACGCTTCCTCTGACAAGCATTGCTATCGTTGGCCATTTGAACAGTGCGAGAACAAGGATGATCGTGGATGCACTTGCACCCAGCACGCTCACGATGACCAACACAACCATCATGTAAGGAAAACTTAAGAAAATGTCGGTTAAACGCATAAGTGCCATATCCAGCCATTTGCCATAGTAACCAGCGATTAGTCCAATGAATGTTCCGAAGGTTACGTACAAAGCAACTGTAAAAAAACCAATCATTAAGGATACACGTGTTCCAAAAATCAGCCGGCTTAATACATCCCGCCCTACTTGATCGGTGCCTAACCAGTGTGTAAGCGAGGGATGGGCTGAGAACGCATCTGTAATTTCATTAGGATGACTCGGTGCAAGCCACGGAGCAAAAAGCGCGATAATAAGCAGCAGCAAGGTAGTTGCAAGTCCCCATACCGCCAGCTTGTGCTTGATAAACTTACGTCTCACTAATTGGGCATGACTCTCCATTACATCCAAGGACAGTTCGTCTTCATCGCTATGATCTGAAGAAAATGCATCCTTCCTCATCCATGGCATTTCGCTAACAGACATTCGCTATCCCCTCCAATCAGCTGTATTTAATGCGTGGATCGACCATGGAATAAACGATGTCGGTCAACAAATTCGTCAAAAGTATAACGCAAGCAGCAATTAGATTAATGCCCATTAAAGTCGGATAGTCGCGTGAGAGAATGGCTTCCATCGTTAATTGCCCGATACCCGGCCATTGAAATACTTGCTCAATAATAATGCTGCCGCCTAATACCAAAGGAATTTCTGCACCAATGACGGTTATGATTGGGATTAAGGCATTGCGAAGCGCATGCTTATTCGTAACCAGAAATTCACTAAGGCCTTTCGCTCGGGCTGTACGCAGATAATCCTGATGGAGTACATCGAGCATACTGGCGCGAACATAACGCACCTTTTTACCAGCAATCGTTATACCAARCACCATGACAGGAAGAATCATATGCATCAGGATATCTCCGAAGCTGCCAGAGCCTCCTAACGTTGACATTCCCCCTGTTGGAAGCCACTTCAGCTTAATTCCAACCAAATAAATGAATCCAAGGCCTAGGAAAAATGGAGGAATCGAGGTGCCTAGAAAGGATAACCCTGTCATGACATAATCCAATTTTGAATTCTGCTTGACTGCACTTATCACCCCTACGGGTACGGCAATCAATATCCCAACCAGCATTGATACTGCAGCCAGCAGCAAGGTAGGTCCGATTCGGGCGCCAATCAGCTGTGATACGGGGGCGAAGCTGCTAAATGAATAGCCAAGTTCTCCTCTGAAAAAACCGCCCAGCCATTTTACATACTGTATATACAATGGATCGTTCAGTCCAAGCAGCTCTTTTTTAATCTCTAGCAGCTCTTTCGGGATATTAGGATTGATCAACATATCCACAGGATTCCCGGGAGCCATATTCATGATGAGAAAATTAAGCAATGTTATTCCAAGAAATACTGGTATGGAAATCAGCAGCCTTCGAACGATATAGTGGCCCATCGATGACTTCTCCTTTCCTAGCCTTTGCGCTATGCAAGCGGATAGTGGCACGCAACAGAGTGATGCTCTTCCGTAATAACCGGTTCCGCTGTTCGGCACAGTTCTTGCACATAAGGACAACGAGTATGAAATCGACAACCAGATGGAGGCTCAGCTGGGCTAGGCACATCTCCTTGAATGATGTGACTCTTCGTTGCTCGAAGCGTCGGGTCCGGCGGAGGATACGCATTTAATAGAAGCTGCGTATACGGGTGCTTCGGCTTGCGGAATAGCTCCTCTGTAGGCGCCAATTCTACGATTTTCCCCAAATACATGACGGCGATTCTTGTACTGATCTGTTTAACTGCTCCAATGCCATGGGCGATAAATAAATACGTCAGCTTCAACTCATTTTGCAAATCCTGCAAAAGATTTAAAATTTGAGCTTGGATGGAGACATCAAGCGCTGATACTGGCTCATCGCATACGATCAATTTGGGTTTGAATGAAATGGCTCTAGCGATTCCGATCCTCTGGCGCTGCCCCCCGGAAAATTCATGAGGATATCGATTGGCAGCCGAACGCGGCAATCCAACTAATTGAAGCAGGTTATCAACCTCACGCTGCACCTCACTGCGCTGCACCAGCTTGTGAACAATTAACGGCTCAGCAAGCGTATCGTATATTCGAAGCCTTGGATTTAAGGAAGCATAAGGGTCCTGAAAAATCATCTGCATTCGTGTCCGCAGCGGTTTTAACTGTCGCTGAGAGGAATATATAATGTTTTGATTTTCAAAAAGAATACGTCCAGCTTGCGGATTCTCAAGTCGAATGATTGAACGACCAATCGTCGACTTGCCGCATCCCGATTCGCCAACTAAACCGACGGTTTCCCCTTCATACATCGTTAGGCTCACTTCATCAACCGCCTTGATATGGCTGACTTGATTTGAAAATACGCCACTACGAATGGGGTAATACATTTTTAACCGTTCGATTTGCAATAGTGTTTTGAGGCTCATAATCTAACCGCCTGAGTATGTTCTTCATTCGATACGTTTGGAAGGTCCATCAGCCAGCAGCGTACATGATGTCCCTGTCCATTCGTCGTAAGATCAGGCTGTTCTTGCTGGCATCGTGCGATTGTATGTGGACAGCGTGGGTGAAAGCGGCATCCTGCAGGCATATTCTGGAAAGAGGGAACTGAACCTGGAATCGTCTGCAGCCGCTCCCTGTTGACTTGATCGAGTCGGAGGGTTGATTTCATTAAGCCTTGCGTATAGGGATGCTTTGGTGCTCGAAAGAGAGTAAAAACGTCAGCTGATTCTACGACTTGCCCCGCATACATGACGACTACCGTATCAGCCATTTCAGCTACAACTCCTAAATCATGTGTAACCAGCAGGATAGCAGCACCGCTTTCTGCTTGCAGCTGCTTCATCAATGCAAGGATTTGTGCTTGAATCGTAACATCGAGTGCAGTCGTTGGCTCATCGGCAATGAGCAGCTTGGGCTGGCATGCCAGCGCCATTGCAATCATTACCCGTTGTCTCATGCCTCCTGAAAGTGCGTGAGGGTATTCCTTTATAATCGTTTCAGCTCTAGGAATCCCTACTTTCCTTAACAAATCTACGGCTAAGCGCTTTGCTTCCTTTCGAGACAGATTCAAATGCTGGCGAATCGTTTCTTCAATCTGCTCTCCGATGGAGAAGACTGGATTTAGAGAGGTCATCGGCTCTTGAAAAATCATCGCGATTTCACTGCCGCGAAGCTTACGATGCTGAGCTTGCGAGCAGTTGATTAGAGATGAGCCGTTGAACTTGATTTCTCCTTGACGAACTGAACCATTTGTACCAAGCAAACCCATGATGGAAAGGGATGTTACACTCTTTCCGCAACCGGATTCACCAACAATAGCGATGGTTTCCCCATGTTCAAGTGTGAAGCTCACCTCATCTACAGCGATCACTTCTCCTTGATCCATCCGAAATGCCACCTGTAATCGATCAACTTCTAATAGCTGTCCTATTGCATTCACCAACTTTTTATCATTTGGTATACGTACTTTACAAGTAATCCATATAATTCCTATGTGTTTTATGAACTTTGAATAATCCTAGCATACATAATTTTGAAAAGTTTGAATAATAGAATAATTCTATATATAAATAGAAAATTGTTCCAATCCATACATAAATAGCTACGGAAGCTCGTTATGACTAGCTATTTAGCGGGGTTATTAGGATGATCTGGAACATAAAAAAGTGCCGCAATAAATCGTCGCGGCACTTTTTATAAGTTAAATGATGAAATTGATTTTGATTCCAATTTAGTTTTTAGCGGTGTGTTTCTTAATTGCGGGCATAATTTCAGTAGCGATAAGTTCTATATTTTTTGCAATTTTATCAAACGGAACACCGCCAAAATCAATTTGAGCCATAAAACGCTGATGTCCATATAATTCATATTGGTAAAGCATTTTTTCAATGATTTGCTGCGGGCTGCCCACCATTAAAGCATCACGATGATCGGTCGACTGAGCAAACTGCTGTTTTGGATATCCGCCTCCACGCAGTGCTTGCATTCCAGCGTTAAGATGTGGATAGTACTCACGTAAAGCGTCTTGTGTCGTTTCCGCCATATAAAATAAACTCGTCGTTGCTATAGGTAGAGCTGCTGGATCAAAATCTTTGCTAAGTGCAGCTTCACGATAAGCATCTACCGAAATTTTAAAGTTGCTTGCTGGACCTCCAAGCGTTGTCAGCATCATTGGAATTCCGGCATATCCTGCTTTAATAGCACTAGCAGGAGGTCCGCCTACTGCTCTCCAAATGGGCATATGTCCATTTTTGGGYTGCGGCAAAATCGATGCTTGCTTAAGAGCCGGTCTAAACTGACCTTCCCATGTTATCGTTTCTTCATTGTTTAATTTCATTAAAAGCTCTAGTTTCTCTTCAAATAGTTCTTCATAATCCCGAACATCATAGCCAAGCAAACTATACGCCCCGACGCGAGAGCCCCGTCCTGCCACAATTTCCGCACGTCCCTTGGAAATCAAATCGATCGTTGCAAAATCCTCGTATACTCGAACAGGATCTGATGTACTTAGCACTGTTGCTGAGCTGGCAATCTTAATGTTTTTTGTGGCCTGAGCGATAGCTCCTAAAATCACGGTATGGGCTTGTGTTGTGAAAAATGTTTGATGACTTTCCCCTACAGCAAATACATCTATTCCTGCCTCATCTGCCAGCTTGCTTGCATCAATGAGCTCTTGAATACGCTGTTCAGCACTTATCATTGTGCCCGTATGCGGGTTAGGCAAATGATCCCCAATGGAATACAATCCGAATTCTAATCCTTTATTTTTATCGATTCGATATTTTTCCATGCGTACTCTCCCCTTTTGCGTATTAATTCAGCGGTTCTAATTTTGCTTCAATTTCCGCCCGTCTGGCTTCTAAAAATGGCGGTAAATCCAGTGCTTTACCTAACTCTGCGACTGATGAATCTTTCGTAAACCCAGGCCCATCCGTCGCTATTTCAAACAAAATGCCATTTGATTCCCGGAAATATRAGCTTTGAAAATAATAACGATCCACAATGCCGGAGGAGTGGAAGCCGCGTTTTTTTACGACCTCATCCCAATAACGCAGCTCATCTTCGTTTTTAACACGGATGGCTAAATGATGAATGCTTCCTCTTCCAGGCTTCTCGATTGCTCCATCTGCTTGTTTGACCAAAATTTCTCCATAGGAACGGCCGGCAACGGATTGATAAACGGCTTCATTATCCGTCCGTGAAACTTCGCTATAACCTAACATGTTCGTCAATGTAGCGGCTAAATGATCTAAAGATCGAACGGTAATTTCGACAGTTCCCATGCCAAGAATGCGATGATTTTGCAAGGCGATTGATTCCTCCCATGCTGCCCATTTCTCAGGAACTTCCTCACCGTTATTGTTTAGTAGAACCATTCGCAAACCTTCTGTATCTTCAAAATGGAGCGCATCTCGCCCCGCATATTTTGTGATTTCGCCGTGTTCTACCTTTAATAATTCAAAACGTTTTTTCCAATAGGCTAAACTTTCTAAAGAAGGAACGAGCAAACCAATTTGAGTAATCGCATTAGTACCGCGCACAGTTCTTCCTGCATTTGTCATTTCAAAGAAGGATAGCTCCGTTCCCGCACTGCCCGTTAAATCACCGTAAAATAAATGATACATGGATGGATCGTCTTGATTGACCGTCTTCTTCACTCTGCGCAGTCCTAGTACTTCTTGATAAAAATGATTATTAATTTTTGCGTTTTTTGTAATCATCGAAATATGATGATGTCCAGGGATGGTATACATAATTATTCCTCCTCTATTTAACTTGACTAGTCAATTGATATTGCAAAAAAATTACTCTGACGGCAATTTCTTTTTCTGGCTATGTTTATGGATGCGAGTCATCAATGAGTATAGTGTTTTTTGTTCGTCCTCATTTAATACATCTTCAAAAAATGAAGTTTGAAAAGCAAGCTGGTTCGGCATTGCGATATCCAATATGGCTTCGGCCTTTTCTGTTAAACTAATCGTTTTGGTTTTCCAGTCTTGCTTGCGCACAATATAACCTTCGTTCTCAAGTCGTACGAGCATGCGAGATATGCCGCCTTGCGTAACCGTTACTTTCTCGGCCAGTACCATTTGAGTTAGAGGCTGATAGACACGAATTTGCATGAGTACATCAAATTGAGCAGTCGTTAAATCAAATTGTTTTAAAAACTCATTTGACATCTGGTTGCTCTGATTCGTAAACCGCATCAGCCGAAGCCAAATTAACAAACCTAACGTATTATTCTGCATTTCGTTCCCCCTCTCAATGACTATGCCATCACTTTACTACTCAATTGATAAAATGGCAAGTGCGAATGTTTAAGTTTAAAAAGCTACAATTAATGGAAAGATTAATGCACTTAATTAATTATAGTTACTTGACAAAGAAATTTATATTCGCTATTATTATCTCATATTAAAGATACTCAACG
>NZ_JBFRDK010000067.1:0-29707 GCF_052113545.1 Paenibacillus sp. TAF43_2 | reverse complement strand
TTTGCATGCTGACCCGATTCAAGGCTTCTTCGATATTCCAGTCGATCATTTAACGGCGCTTGATTTGATCATTGATTATTTGCGAAGCAAAAACATCAAAAACCCTGTTGTCGTATCGCCAGATGCGGGCCGAGCTACAACAGCCGAGAAACTTGCCGGCTTGCTGGACTGTCCATTTGCGATCATGATCAAAAATCGTCCCGCTCATAATCAGTCTGAAATCACGCATATCATCGGTGATGTTGAAGACATGACACCAATTATTATTGAAGACTTAATTGATACAGGCAGCACAATTGTAAACGTCGTAGAGGCGCTTAAGAAAAAAGGTGCGCATGATTCCTACATATGTGCAACGCATGGCCTGTTCTCAGCCAATGCGCTTGAGAAGCTGGATCATCCGAACATCCGCGAAGTCGTTATTACAGATACGATCAGTATCGGTCAAGAGCATTCGAGTAAATTTGTCGTACTGCCGATGTCCCCGCTCCTTGCAACCGCCATTAAAATCATTACCGAAGGCGGCTCGATTGCAACGTTGTTTAAATCAGGCTCATAGGCCGTTAGTAAAGCAAAATAACATATAACATCAATTGTACCCCCTTGCTCTTTCGCAAGGGGGTATTTATTTTGCATGCGTATAGCTATGGTAAACCGTGGCAAAATAGGTGTATCAATCAAGACGGCAGCGAGGATGGGAGGACGCAAACAATGGATCAAACAGAACCTATCAGCTCAGACCTGACAGTAAACATAGAACGTATAAGAGAAATTTTTTCTGATACAAGCGATTTAGTCATAAGGAATCTAACGATCAAGCAAACAACTGAGCAAGCAGCACTCATCTACATCGATGGGCTGACAGATGGAGCAGCAATTAATAGTGATGTCCTTCGTCCCTTGCAGCTAGATTCGAGCGGGGGAAAACCCGGTGATGAGTTAATGATGACCATTGGACAAATCGTACCCGAAACGGATTGGTACCAAATTGAGATAGCAATACTGCACGGTAAATCCATATTATTCGTGAGCGGCAGAGAGGCGGCCTATGTGCTTGGCACAAGCGGCTGGCCGCAGCGGTCAATTGAAGATCCACAAATGGAAGCCTCCTTAAAAGGCGCCCATCAAGGCTTTGTCGAAACCAGCGGCCAAAATATCGCTATGATCAGACGTTATATCCCGAATCGCGAATTAAAAATGAAACGGCTGATTGTCGGTCGGCGCGGCCAGACCTCCGTAACGATTATTTATCTGGAGGATGTAATGAATCCTCAATTGTTAAACGATCTTAAAGATCGCATTCAAAAGATTGACGTAGATGTCATTTTAAACACGGGTGAGCTGGCAGAGCTGATCGAGGATAATCCCTACTCACTCTTCCCGCAATTCGTTCTTACTGAGCGGCCAGATTCTGCAGCATCGCAAATTTTGCAAGGAAGATGTGTCGTTGTCGTTGACCGCTCGCCAAGCGTACTCGTTGCTCCAGTCAGCTTCTACTCTTATTTCCAAAGCATCGACGATTATAGTACTCGTTGGTCCATTGCAACCTTTTTGAGGCTGCTGCGAATGTTTGCATTTATTACTGCTACATTTTTGCCTGCCTTTTATATCGCAGTTGTTTCCTTCCATATCGAGATCATTCCAATGAAGCTGCTGCTCACCCTAGGAGAATCACGTGGACAAGTACCGTTTCCACCTTTTGTGGAGGCCATTCTAATGGAAATCACTTTGGAAATGCTCCGTGAAGCTGGCGTCCGGCTGCCTGCCCCCGTTGGCCAGACCGTTGGCATCGTTGGGGGTATTGTGCTTGGACAAGCTGTCGTTCAAGCTGGCTTAATAAGCAATGTTATGGTTATTGTTGTAGCATTTACGGCCATTTCTTCATTTATTTTGCCAAACTACGATATGGTTGCAGCCGTTCGCTTAATTCGTTTCATGCTCATGATTTTATCCTCACTGTTCGGGTTTGTTGGGATTATTGTTGGTTTGATGACGATGATCGCTCATTTATTAACGCTTAAATCGCTAGGCATGCCATATGGAAGCCCRCTGGCTCCGCTCCGTTTCTCAGATTTGAAGGACACCCTAATTCGAGCGCCATTATGGCTGATGGAAAAGAGACCAAAAAACGCGCTCCCGCTTCAAGAAAAACGTCAAACAAACACTCGGAAGGAGGATTGAGCACATTGACGAACACCGAAGGTAATACGATAACTTCGATGCAATTTATTTTTATTATTTCCGGTATTCAGATTAGTGTTGCCGTCCTTTCCTTGCCGAGGAAATTAGCAGAAATAGCAGGAACGGATGGCTGGATTTCCATTCTAATTGGTTATGCCATCAGTCTTCTATGCGGGTATATCATTATTATGGTGATGAGACATTGTTCTGATAAACCTTTAATTGATGCGCTGCCTGCAATGATGGGGAAATGGGTTGCCAAAGGATTTACCCTATTGTTGGCCATGTTTTTCCTCTCTCTGATGTATGACGGTCTTGTGCGCACCATCCTGATTATTAAAATTTGGCTGATGCCAAACACACAGTCCTACATCCTCATGATTCTGCTGTTAATACCCGCTTATAAAATCGCTATAAACGGTCCTCGCATCTTAGGACGATATGCAGAGCTAGTTGCTGTCATATCATGCTGGTTGCCCTTTGTTTATCTATTTACCCTGAAATATGCTCATTGGCTCAATTTACTGCCTATATTAAAAGTAGGTTGGCTGCCCGTCCTGTCGGCGGTGAAAGCAACAATTTATCCGAACCTGGGGCTAGCTGCCGTTTTTATATTTTATCCTTATTTAGTTAAGAAGGATAAAGCTGCTTCTTCACTATTTATATCCAATACGATTACCCTATCTGTACATCTATTTATTACAATCATATGCTTCATTTACTTCAGTCCCCATGAAATCACACTTTATAATGATCCAATCATCAGTATTCTCAAAACAATTGAATTTCGCTTTATTGAACGGATTGAGGTGCCTTTCATCGCGTTTTATTTGTTCGTCTTCTCACTCGTTTGGATTCCGTCTATGTATATCGTCTCTTTTTGCATAAGCAAGGTTTTCGTGCTAAGCAACCATCGTATCCCATTACGTATCTTGTGCATTATTCTTGCGATAGCTACTTTTATTCACATTCCCTCATTCAAGCAAAGCGATCAAATTGAATTATGGCTTACTTGGTTTGGTTTTGGGATGGAATATATACTCCCTAATCTACTGCTGATATATATGGTCATTTACAAACGAATACATCGGAGGGCTGATCTATGAAGCTGCGACTCTTTTTTGTATGTTGCTTGTTCATTACGATTTGCCTTACTGCATCCGCCTGCGGGGATCAGCTGTATTTAGAAAATGCGGCAACACCGCTTGCTCTTGGCATGGATTTGGATAAAAATGATAAATTCCATTTTTATTCATCCGCTCCCGTTTTCAGCAAAAACATAAAGAAAAAGAGTCAAGAAACGTCAGGAACCGCTAACTCGCTTCGGCAATCCAAAGCGATTCAAGACTCGCAATCAAGCGGCTCCATCCAAGGGAGAAATTACCAAGTAATCCTCCTAGGCAGACATTTTCTAAGTTACGAGGACTGGTTTCCGATGCTTGATGTGTTGTTTCGCGACGCAAGAAACACGGTAACCGACCGTGTTATTGCTGTTGATGGCTCTTTAGAGGAGGTATTTTCATTAAATCCTCCTGATCAGCCGCTGCTTCCTATTCTGCTCCGGGGCATGGTCGACACCAAATCGATAAAATCGGAAACCTATGCGACGACCGCCCAAGAATTTCACAGGCAGTTTTATGATAAAGGCTTGACGCCTTACATTGCTGAGGTGAAGATCGTCAATAATCAGGTTAGGCTGAAAGGCTCCGCTTTGCTGAATCAGAAAGGCAAATATGAGATTTCTTTAGGCCCTCAAGAAACGATTCTGTTAAGTATTTTGCAGAAGCAGGCTTCACCGGGCTTCAGTTTGTCCTACCCCATTCCTGGTGAGCCAGTACACAAACCATTTGAAACGAATATTTTAAGCCTGACTGGCGCCAAAGTAAAAACAAAAATCAAAACTTCCTATGAAAACAATAAATTCAAGTTTGACATCCTCGTGAAGACTAGGGTTGGCCTCTCCGAGCATCTTTTCCCTTTCAATGTGGAAAAGGATGATACAAAGCTTGAAAAACAGATTGCTGTTCTCATGCAGGAACAATTTATGAGCATTATCGGGAAACTGCAAAAACATAAAATCGATCCGATTGGGCTTGGGGTGTATGCAAGAGCAAAAGAATACAAGGAATTCTGCAAGGTAGAGGATCATTGGAGTGAAGCATTTGCGAATGCTGAAGTGCGTGTAAAAGTGGATTTAGAAATAGCTTCGATGGGGCCAGTTAAGTAAGTATCGAGGGATTAATAAAGAAGGATACCGGCAAATATGCGGTATCCTTCCTTCCTTCATTCAATCATTGATTAGTTCTATGGCGCTTGCTGAAAACGAATCTTATGCTCAAGCAGCTCTGCACGCTGATAAGCTTCTGCGATCCCATAAACAGCTATGTCCGCCTTGCTTACTTCTTTATAAGATAATGAAGTCTTCACCTCATGTTTGAAAGGGAATGGATGCAATTGGATCGTCGTTTCATCCTTCCAATCCGCTATCAATGAGGTTTGCCCCGTACGATCGAACCAATAGGGAAACCCATCAGCAAACCATTCATATTGATTTCGAGGCGTTCCCGGCTGCTCCATACATACAAACAGCGACAGCTCATCACAAAGCAGCAGCGCTTTCGCATGAAGCTGAAGCAGGCTAACGTCCAGCTGCAGTCGCTCGATGATCGCGCTTTGTCTTGCAAATTCACGTTCTACAAACGTAATCGTATCCTCATTTCTGAACCTTTCAGCAAGCGTCGTATACAAAATACTGCCAAGCAAAGCGGCGTATTCGCTCGTTTYCTGAACATGATCCAAGCCTTTAGAATAGAAGAAAAAGCGGATGTTGCCTGGAAAATCGCGGAACGAAAACGGCATATTTGCTGCATCATTCCAAAGCGGAATACGGTCCAAATCAATCCAGCTGCTGTCATGCTCATATGCTGCGTAAGCCAATTCATCTTTTCGTTCCTCACTATGAAATAACTGGCTCTGCCAGGCAGAAACAAGATCTCCGGATATTCTCGCATGATCATGCTGAGCGATCAATATGAATGCGTCTTCCTTCTCGTATAAAATCATCGTTTCCATCCCTTTCTTCATCACACAATAGTTGATTAATATTGTTTTTATATATCAGCTAATCACGATTGTTCAGCGCATAAACCTGCTCAATTTCCTTATGCCGTGAAATAACAACATCCATTAAGCATCTATAAATCGAAGCTGCTGTCTCTGGATTCAAATCATGGCTGCTCGCAAGTTTCTTTATTTTATCAAATTGTTTGGCTTCACGGCTCAGGTCTTGTGCAGCGAGATGATTTGCTGCTTTGTACATACCCACTTCCTCCGTTAATTGAAACCGCCTTGCAAGCAAGGAAATAATGTCGTGATCGATTTGATCGATCGCTTGTCTTAATTCATCTAGTCTAGAAACTTCCATGCGTCTCTCCCTTAAATCTTTTTCCTATAATTGTACCATCTCCATCATCTAGCGGCTATGTACATTCGCATTTATCGGATGTATGCCCCAGAACAATAAAAAGAAGAGCCGCCTTATTTCTAAGAAGCAGCTCTCCTGTGAACATTTCTATCGTTCTATTTCGCGAAGACATTACGAATGAAACTGTGGCAGTAAATCAGCATGGCTTTCGAGCATCTGCTCCAAAGCTTGATAAGCAGCCTCTTTATTTTCAATAGCCGGATCGGCGTCTATCGCTTTCTTCGCAATAGAGACATTGCCCGTCACTGCTGCTTCAACGACAAGCTCATGAACATCCGAAATCGCGCGGCACAATTGAAGCAGCGGCTCTGGGAATGCTGGAACCTCTACCGGATGAATCATGCCGCCTGATACGGTCACTGGTATTTCTACGATTCGATCCGAAGGAATACCCGGTATTGCGCCATCATTCTTAACGTTCAAAATATCAATCTGAAGGTCGCTGCCCGTATACAACGCTTGAGCTAGCGCAACGGGATGCTCCCAGCTGCCATGATCAAATAAACGATCATAATGCATATTGCCTGCGCCAATCTGCTTCAGCTCTTCCAAGCGTCTGCTGCGTTCTTCGAGCGACCCATGATATGGAGGTGCTGTTGTGTAATGAATGTCCTCTTGATAAGGAAGATATTCCGCATGATGATCAACGTGTCCAGCCGCGACTGCACCATACTCGCGCAGCCATCGCTTAGTGATACGAAGCTCGCGCTTCGTCCCTTCATCTTGATCAGACCAGTTCTCCTCTTCAATATATTGGATAAGCTTAGGCAGAAGGTCCTCACCCGTGCGGCTATCTTTTATTTCCATCACCCATGCAAAGTGATTAAGTCCAGCAGTTACGATAGATACCTCAGAGGCCGATTTGCCGAGCAGCTTTGGCAGGAATGTGTAGCCCTCAGCACCAAGGTACGCAATATTGCAAAATCCAGCTATGCGAATCGATGAATAACGTGCTGCTGCCGTTACGACACGAGGCATTGGATTCGTTACATCCAGAATCCACGCCTGCGGGCACAGCTCCTCCATATCACGGCAAATATCCATAATCAGCGTAATGGACCTGAATGCATTCATTAAGCCCCCCATGCCTCCACATTCCCTTGCTTGATCTGCCATCCCTAGTGCCTGCAATATATCAAAATCGATTTGCCAACGGCGTGCACCTTGAACCGAGGCGGATACGATAACAAAGTCCGCACCTATTAGCGCTTCTCTTCTGTTTACCGTTGCAGTCGCAAGCATGTCTACCTCTAACTGCCTTGCTATTTCTCTTGCAGCTGCTGCCATCCCTTCAGCCGCATTCAGATTTGGATCAACAAGGACAAGCTCACAGCCTGCAAGCCTCTCCTTTACGATAATATCTTCGAGTACCGTTGGTGCAAATACGAAGCTTCCTCCACCTATCAATACAATTTTCACGATAGTCTCATTCCTCTCGGTTGTATTTTGGATTGCTATTGCTCAGCGGTAAGAGAGATAATAAAGGTATGAATAATTCCGTTTACAAAGGAGCTATGATGAGCAATCTGAGTCCTGCCCTCAACCAATCATTTCCTAATTATAAAGAACAGCTTATCCTATACGGCATGCGTACGTTCGAATCCGACCAAGGCCCTGTATGCGATTTACATCTGCATCATCGGATGCTGGAGATCAATATTGTCCTAACAGGCGATCAAATCGCTCGTATTGGAAATGAAAGCTTCACGCAGCATGAAGGTGATATTATTCTCATTCCCCCCATGAAGCTCCATGACTTTATTGTTCCCGAGCAGCAGACGATGCATGGTTTTGTCATTCATTTGCAAAACGTGGACAGCAAGCTGCTCTACGCCTTTCGAGCTTGCGGTGAGTATTTATTTGCGAGAGATCATCCGCTCAATGAACGCCTGAATCCGCTGCTAAAAGCACTTATTTCATGCTTGCAGCAGAATCCTTCTGCTCACCGCGTCTTTATGCTTTGTAATGAAATGCTTGTGCATTTGGAGGAGTTCGTGCAGAGCGAAGCCTTACTCTCCATCAATGAACCAAATGAGCAGCCGCTTGCTGATCGGATCGCGAGGGAAATTGAGGCGCTCATCAGCACTTTTAATGAGCTCGGTACAGATTCCTCAACGAGCAACTGGCTTGAAACCATCGCAGCCAAGACAGGCATTAGCCGCAGACATGCCGGCCGTTTGTTTCAACAAGCGTACGGCATGTCGCCGCGTCAATATTTATCGATCATTAGACAGCAGGAGGCGATGCATATGCTTGTCATGCGAAACATACCGCTTGAAGAGATCGCATTCCGAATCGGATTCGAGAATGTGCAAAGCTTTATTAGGCAGTTCGCCAAATGGACAGGATTAACGCCTGGCGCATATCGGAGACAGCATAAATCAACGATAAGCTATTTGACGCCGCTTGAGGTGGAACCTCATGCTGGTTATTTATCCAGCCACGTTCCTTCTGCTACCTCAGAATAATTTCAGGACGCTCATTCAATTGTACGCCGCGTTCAGCATACCAATTGAAATGCCTCTCCTCTCCGGCTATCTGCCAACGGGACGGGCAGCGATCATCAAGCCAGTCCAGCGGTTCAGCCGGCTGCAGCGGTTTAGATGCTCGTTCGAACGCTTTGCGTATCGCTGCTTCCTGTTCCGCGCCAACCGCCTTTGGATCTGCGGAAATGAACAGCGGTGTGCCGCTTTCAGACAATAGCTCCAGCCACTGCTTGTTTAATTGCCAAGGGACATCGTCGGTCAAGCCAACGCAATCCGCATCAGCCGCAAAAAAAGTGTCATGCTGCGGCATGCGGAAAGCAAGCGTGTTGACACCCATTTTACGTGTACGCTCCCATTCCTTACCGCTCGTATCGTCACCGGTCCGCTGAATTTCAACCAAGCCCGCTGCTAAGTGCCCAACTGTATTGCAGCCAATAATTAAACTGTCCGCTGAAGCTTCTGCAATCTTCTTATACAAAGCGACAATAATTTCCGCCGTCGTCTTCGTGCGATCAGCAAAAGCTAAACCATGATCACTCATCGATGCGCCCATTTCAAAGCCCCATTTGGCAAAAATATCGAAAGTGGAAAAATCATGCTTAATCAGTTCATAACCCCAATCATGCAGCTTGCGAATTTCATTGCCCACATAGTCAAGCACATCAGGAACGCTTGGGTCCAAATAGATGCTGCCCGCATTGTGGCCACCATATCTTCTCCAATGATTTGGCACACTGTTTGCGACTAATAGCGGTCTGCACCATATCCCAGGACGAACCCCGATTCCTTTCATATCGCTGGCCAGCTTCTGCATATCAGAAAACTGATAATTAGGTTCCCAAGGCCCACCATTGCAGCTGCCCCCGCCGCTGCAGAGCTGCCAACCGTCATCAATGACCATAAACGGACGGTTATCGACCGAAGAAGACCAATCTGACACGCGCTCCGAATCAGCGATTATCTCTGCTGTCGAGCTATTCCCATAGGCATAATACCAGTTGTTTCCCCCATACACAGGCTGTGAAGGCAGAATCGGCTGCTTGCACATCATTCTGCAAAAAGCCGTTGCCGCACCGAATGCCGATTCGTCTTCCGCACCTTCTCTCGTTACAATGACCGCAGCCTCGAGCGTTCGATCACCAAGCAGCACTCCCGCTTCACCGCAGCGGACATCAAGCGTCAGGCTAATTCCACCTGCATCCGCTTGCCAATAACAAAAGGAGCTTGTACCGGTCTCTACGCCATAACCATGGGTGCGTCCCCCTTTTGACAACAGGAAATACCAAGGCATTTCACGCTCAGCAACTAACCCCCGCCATTCCAAATCACCGTAACCTCGTTCCCATTGATCACCCAGAACACGAATGCCCCCACTGTCCAGTTCTCGCTGCCATCTCAGGTGAAGCCGCCTAACTGGCGTCTGGCCAGCACTTAATCGAACGGCCATACGATTAGCCATCGTTTCAAATGAAATGACGGTTTCGCCTGCATACCATTCTCGTGAACGGAATGACGCGCGAACCCATCCCTCTTCCCACTCCATTTCAACTTTGTCCGGATTGGTTAATAGATCTAAAAACTCCAATGTGAGCGCCTCCCGTATTAGAACATCATTCTATAAAACCGAGTATAGTATTCGCTGCCAGCAATTTGAATAACGAAATGAGTCGTATCACGAATAAATAATGAACCAAATGGGACATCCAATAACATAAAAAAAAGACTGCCGCCGCCACATCATGGCTTTGAACAGTCTTCTTATTTACTATTAATCTAACTTAGCAATCTTTTATTTGCTCAGTTCTCTGCGTACAACTGGCGCAACCTTCGTCGCCAGCAGCTCAATGGAAGCCGCTACCTTTGAGAACGGAATGCCGCCAATATCAAACTGAGCCATGAAGCGCTGATGACCGAATAGCTCATGCTGCGCCAATATTTTCTCAACAAGCAGATCCGGGCTGCCTACAGCCAGCGCATTGATTGGACTTGCCAATTGTTCGAATTGCTCGCGTGCCATCGACTCGCCCCTCTGCTTGCCTCCCATAAACTGGCTTACATAATGAGCATAATAAGGATAATATTCATCCTTCGCTTGCTCAGTCGAGTTGGCAATATAACCATGGCTTGTGACCGCTACTTTTAGCTCTTCTTGTTTATAGCCTGCGCGAACCCCAGCAGCACGATATACGTCTACAAGCGGTTTAAATCGAGCTGGATCTCCGCCAAGGATGGCAAGGGCCATTCCTAGACCATGGCTTCCCGCGAGCTCCGCGCTCTGAGGCGTACCGCCGACACCGACCCATACAGGCAGCTGCGCTTGTTCTGGACGAGGTGCAATCTCAGCATTCAGCAGCGGCGTTCTATATTTTCCATTCCAAGTGATATGCTCGGTTTCATTTAATGCAAGCAGAAGATTAAGCTTCTCCTGAAAGAGCTCCTTATAGCTCTCAAGCTCATACCCAAACAATGGAAATGATTCTATATACGCTCCGCGTCCCGCAATAATTTCCGCGCGTCCATCCGAGAGCAAATCGAGTGTGGCGAAATCCTCAAATACTCGAACTGGATCTGAGGTTCCAAGCACCGTCGTTGCGCTAGTTAACCGAATCCGCTTCGTCGCTTGTGCGATTGCAGCAAGCAGAACAGGTGGAGATGTAACAGCGAAGTCCAAGCGATGATGCTCACCCACTCCAAATACATCAATGCCCGCCTCATCTGCAAGCTTGGCAGCTGCGACGRTTTCCTTCAAACGCTCTCTCGCATTCGGCGATACTCTACTGATAGGATCAGTACTTAGATCACCTAATGTATAAATGCCAAATTCGAACACATCTGCTCGTTCCTTTGAAGGCTGAGCAACTTGTTGTATTTTCTCGTTGATGTCAAACACCGCTTTCCTTTATTTATATCCAAGGCAAGAGTACATATTTTGTTCGCCGACCCAGTTACTTTACGTAAGTAATGATACATAAGTTATTAAGTTGCGTCAAGATCAAGAGCATGAGGCCCGCCTAGATCTCTTACAAAGTACAAAAGAACCTTCAAAATCACAGTAAAAGTGATCGGAAGGTTCCTACTATTTAGGCTGATATGATGAGAAAGCCCCATGGTGCGAGCTCCAGCTGTTGTCCACTTGTAACTTTACTACCATTCAACAGCTCAGTACCGTCCTGATGCTGGTAGTCAAATGTAACGGCATCATTTGAGTAGTTGAAATAATATCGTATATGCTTTCCGCTAGTATTCAAGCCCGATTTCACGATGATTGGAAAAACAAGCTCTTGCTCTGCGCCCCAAAGACCTGCATTCTTCAAAGCCCCGCAAAGCACACGTCTTACAACAGCAGGGCCAGGCAAGCATCCTATATAGGTAGCCGTTCCTTTTCCATAGTTATTTCTTGTAATCGCCGCATATTCACCCCACTGCGCATGATCATAATAAGCCAGCACTTCAGCGGTTGTTGGCGTGATGAGCTCCATCCATGCTTCAACCTCTTTTGCCTCGTTACTGCGATCGATCAGTGCCCCTTTTAACCCAACATGATTTGGCGTTACGAACATGCTATAGGATATGCCGCAAGCTGCTTGTATGATACCGGGCTGCTGTGAAGTACGTACCTTAACTACCTCGTCGGCGAAGCCGCTTTTGAACGTATAAACCACATGTCCACCGCTTCGTACGAATTCATTTAATCGCTCCAAAGTCTCTGAAGGGGCAGCGTAAAGCGCTGGTACGACAATCATCTTGTATTTATCCAAATGGGTGCAGATAGGCTGAATAAAATCGACCTCGACGTTAAGCTTGTACAATTCGTCATAAAGTGCGCGAACGACATCATTATAGGTTTTGCCATCGGGAAGCTTAAACCATTCCATAGCAGATAAAGCCTCGTTGCTGACCATTACAGCCACTTGATTGTTTTTGCGGAGGCTGGCAAGGTCCTCGCTCAGCCTAGCAAAATCCGCACCGATCGTTTTGGCTTCGTAATAAACAGGATTAGGCTGAAAATCATGGCTGAGCAGCCCCTTCCAATACGTTTCGAACGAATTGTGAATCGAATGCCAGTGCCAATACGCGACCATATTGGCGCCGGAAGCAAGGTGGCTAAACGCCTGCAAGCGCAATTGCCCGGGATACGGCGTCCAATGCGGGAAGGCTTGCGCCTGCGTTTCGAGCACTAAGTAATTATCGTTTTTGAGCGATCGTGCCATGTCGCCGCCAAACGAGATTTCGATGCCGGTTAAATCATCCTGCGAAGGATGATAAATATCGACGCCCGCAATGTCAAAAGGCTCCGAAGCAGCAAAGTGATCAACGGAAGGCTGAACACCAAATGAGTAGCCTCTCCATTCAAAATCAAAGTTTTGAGTTACAAATTGTCCCGGCTGCTTATATTCGTTCACGATAGAGACCTGCCATGCCAAAAACTCATTTACCAGCTTCCGCTGGAACTTCGCGAACTCCGCGCCTAAGCTTCCATTGATTGTGCCGACAACGGAAGGGAACTCCTCCCAGCTGTTGATGCGATTGCTCCAATAATCAAGCCCAAACAGCTGATTAACGACGTCCAGCGTTTCATAAGTATCCCTCATATATTTGACGAACTGCAGCTGAACATTTGACCCCGCCGTATCATAATGTTTCGTTTCATTATCCGTCTGATAGCCAACCACGGCTGGATGTTTGCTTACGCGGCTAATGAGCTTGCGGATGATTCGCTCTGAATAGAAAAGATAAGCAGCATTCGTAATATCCATAATTTGGCGAGCGCCGTATTTTCCCGGTCCGCGAGGGGTTACAGCAAGTACATCCGGGTGCTCCTTGACCATCCAAGCAGGCACGGCATAGGTTGGTGTGCCAACAATGACTGCGATGCCGGCTTTGTGCATCGCATCCAGCACTCTGTCTACGGATGAGAAGTCGAATACGCCGTTTTGCGGCTCATGTGTGCTCCATGTCGATTCCGCGATTCGAACCACGTTTATGCCTGCTTCCTTAATCATCCGAATATCCTCATCTAATCGCTCATAAGGCATATATTCGTCATAATAAGCGACGCCATATAACAGTTTACTCATCCTTTAACAGCCCCCTCGGCAATCCCATGCATAATAAACTTTTGGAAGAAGGAGTAAATAATAATGACTGGAATCGCAGTCAGTACAAGCGCCGCCAAAATAAGCGACCATTCTTTGTTATACTCACCGAACAGCGTATTTGTCGATAAGATAAGCGTGTAATTGCTTACGTCCGTCAGCATGAGAAGCGGCAGCAGGAAATCATTCCAGATCCAGAGGAAATCTAAAATCGCTATCGTCACCGTAATCGGCACAAGCAGCGGGAAAATAATTTTAAAGAACGTTTGATATTCATTGCAGCCATCAATTTGCGCCGCCTCCTCCAGCTCCTTAGGTATAGACTTCACGAAGCCATGATACAGAAAGATCGCCATATTGACGCCGAGTCCAATATATATGATTGCAAGCCCATACGTACTGCCTTGAACAGACAAGGCTTTGGCCATTCTAGTCAATGGAATCATAATCGAATGAAACGGCACAAGCATGGAAGCGATAAACAGGAAAAAAATCAAATTGCTTATCTTTCCGCTCGTACGTGACAGCTTGTAGCCAGCAAGCGATGCGCAAAAGACGATGCCGCCGATGCCGAGCACCGAAATAATGATCGAGTTGAGTGTGCTGCCCAGCAGATTGATTTGATGAAAAGCATTTACATAATTATCGAATTGAATCTTCGATGGCAGCGAGACGAACGACTTGAACATCTCACCTTGTGTCTTAAACGAGTTAATAACCGCCAAGTAAATCGGGAAAAAAGAGATCGCAGCCCCAATCGACAGGAAAATAGTAATAAGGAGGGAGGTTGATTTATTCTGTCTCATGCTTCCACCTGTCTTTTCTTCATGACACGAATTTGGATAAAAGTGAAAATGAGAATGATCACGAATAGAATGACCGATTTTGCGCTGGCATAACCATATCGGAAGTTGTTTGAGAAGGCTTCCTCGTAAATGTTCATCGTAATAACCTGCGTGCTTCGTCCTGGTCCTCCGCCAGTCAAGCCATAAACAACCTCGAACACTTTAAACGCGCCGTTTAGCGTAAGGAAGAAACAGATCGTAATCGCATGTGAAATCATTGGCAAGGTCACATTGCGAAACGTTTGGAAAGCGGTAGCTCCATCGATAACAGCTGCTTCCTTCAAGCTTTGAGGCACACCTTGCAGTCCTGCCAAATAAATGATCATCATGTAGCCGACGCCGTTCCAGAGGGATACGGTGAGAATCGAGAAGAAACTTACTTTTGGATCACCGATCCAAGCTTGGTCCAGAAACGTAAGCGCTGTCTTTTCTGCCAGCTGAGGAAGCACCTGCGCGAATACAAATGTCCACATAAATGCGCTGATAATCGTGCTTATCATGTTGGGCATGAAGAAAATGGTACGGAAGAAACCTTTGCTTTTGCGGCGTGATTCAATAAATACAGCCAGCAGCAGTGCAAATACATTTTGCAGCACAACCATGAACAGCACATACTTCAAGGTGAACAATAACGAACCGACAAAATCGGGATCGTCTCTAAGCGCTTCAATAAAGTTGCCCATTCCAATAAAGTCATAGTCACGATTCAAGCCATTCCAATCCGTGAAGCTGTAAAACATTCCGCCGAGCGTTGGAATCAGCAGGAAGATCGCGTACAAAATAAAAGCGGGCGCGACAAACGTAAATAACGAGATGTATTTTTTGTAGCTCTTGATCGGCACAGTATCCGCCCCTCTCCTATGTGTCTTTACTGAGCAAAAACGTCTTCGGCGTCCTTTAGACGCTGAGCAGCTTTGACGGTGAAATATAAGATAAGCATGAGAAAATGATATACTTTCTTATATTTTAAAATCGGGATGAAGCGAAGCAGAATCTCCTTGTCTCCCCTTCATCCCGAGCATGTGTGGTTTATTTATTTACCTTGTTGTACGATTTCCAAGCTTTATCAAGTGCTTTGAGGACATCATCCTGCGATAATTGACCGGCATAATACGCTTGCAGCCCTTTGCCCACTTCATCCTTCACGGATTGAGGAATAGCTGGGTCTTGATAAGACTTGCCTTCTTTCACATAAGCTGTTGCATCATTAACCCATGGATAGCTCTCATACGTATGCACGGTGGAGATTGGGTTGAATTTAAGCGCTTGGAAGAAAGCATTTGAAGCCGTGTCATCCAGAATATAGTTGATGAAATCCAGCGCGACTTCCTTGTTTTTTGTGCTCTTAGAGACAGCTAAAGAAGTCGAAGCGCTAAGGTTAATAAGTGTCGCATCTGGATTGTCATTGATTGGCAGCGGTGCTACACCAAAATCAAGATCCGGATTGGATTTAAGAATCGTTTCTGCGTACCACGGCCCTTGCAGCCACATTGCGCCTTTGCCGGCCGCAAACGCTGCTGCGCCATCATCGCCGCCCACTTCTGTCGCTTTTTCCGTTCCGTTCGCATTAATAAGATCAAAGATGTCGAACATTGCTTTTAGCTCTGTAAAGGAGCCTTCATCCTTATTCATCCGTTCGATGAAGTCAGCGTCCTCCGTATTGATAAGTGCGCCTGCAGCAAGCGGCAGCACTAGCTGTGGAATCCAAGCTTCCTTATATGAAAGCACAAAAGGCGTTACCTTATTCGCTTTCAGCTTCTCGACAACCGCTTTCATTTCTGTCAGCGTTTTTGGAGGGGTAATGCCAAGATCCGTAAAGATCTTTTTGTTGTACAAGTAGCCCCATGACAATGTTTCCAGAGGAACGGCTACGACTTTACCATCTGTTGTTGTAACCGAAGGTTTAACGCTGTCCAGCAGCTTGCCGACAAAAGGCTGATCGGATAAATCCTCTAAGTAACCTGCTTTGTAGTAAGAAGGAATTTCGTTAATGGCATGAAGCGCGAAAATATCAGGTGCATCGTTGGAGGCAAGGCGCGTCTTCAAAATTTGTGCCGCATTATCGGCTGTCGGCATTTCGAGCTGCACCGACACGTCGATGTTTTTCTCTGCTTTTTCTTTGGCTACGAAGTCGGCAATATATTTATCGTAATGCTCTTTAAAACGAGGCTGAGCAATGAACATTTTCAGCTTTACGCTCTTGGCTTCACCGCCGCCGCTTGCTGCCCCATCTGTGCTGCCAGCATTATTTGTATTGCTGCCGCAGCCAGCTAACAGTGTTGTCGCGAGCATCGTAACGAGTAAGCCTTTAACTATTTTTTTCATCTCATTTGACCTCCCAGAAGCTTGTTTTGTTTACGCTTTCATTGTATCTAAAAAATGAAAGCGTTTAATTGGACAGAATTAGACTCTTTCGTTGGACATTTTTAAACCTCGCTGCTCTTCCTCATCTCACCTGGCGCGATGCCAAAATGCTTCTTGAACACACGATAAAAATAGGTGATATCCTCGTAGCCCGCCATTTCCGCAATCGCTTTAATGGGAATGCTCTCATCCATCAGCCACTCTTTTGCCTTCACCATGCGCAGGTGCAGCATATAATCCGTGACATTGCGTCCATATTCCTGCTTGAACACCTTGCTCAAATATTCCTTGCTCACAAAAAAAGCTCTAGCGAGCTGCTCCAGCGTAACCGGCTCCGTATAATGTTTCTCCATATACAGCCTGACTTCATCCAAATTCAATTTGTTTTTAAATTTGCGCTGCTGAATAAGCTGCTCCAGTGTAGTCACATAATGATAGGTAAGAAAAGCAGCTGTATTCTCGCCTGACTGGGTGATCTCATGCCCATACGGCGCATGCAGCGAGTCGCTGTCTTGCGAATTAGCATTCATTAATTCCTTAAGCAGCAGAAGCAGCTCTTGTACGACCTGCTCCAGCATGACCGCTTTCGTACTGCCGCTCTGCTCGAGCTCCTTCATCATTTGATCTAGCGTTGTCTTAACGCCATCTGTATTCAGCTCATTGAAACGCAGCTTTAAAAGCTTCTTATACGATGCCAATGTATACGAAATATCAAGATCAAGCGATAATGTTCCACGCTCCATCTGAGCAGCTTCAAGCCCGCTTTTGCAATTTTGCAGCGCCGTATTAAGCTCTTTCGGATCCACTGGCTTAAGCAGATAATCCATCGCCTTAAAGCGAAGCGCATGTTTCGCATATTGAAAATCATCATACCCGCTGACGACAATCGTCTTGATCGCTGGAAACTGGTCATTAAGCTGCTGCAGCAGCGCAGCGCCATCTGTTCCGGGCATCCGCATGTCAGTAATGACAATATGAGGCTTCAAAACCTCCATCATTCGAAGCGCTTCCGTACCGTCCTCTGCTTCTCCTACAATTTCCATGCCCAGGCTTTCCCATTCTCCGAACGCTTTTATGATGTCTCTTGCCCAGCTCTCATCATCCACAATGTATACTTTAAGCATGCTGATCTCCCCCTGCTATTGGAATCGAGACGGTGACCGTCGTTCCCGCTCCTAACTCGCTTTCAATCGTAATCCCATAGTCTGGGCCAAAATGCATTTGAATGCGGGACGCTACATTTTGAATGCCGATCCGATTGCCGTGCGTCCAAACCTGCCCGCTATGTTGATGAAGCCGCTTTTGCAGGTCGGCAAGCTTATCCTCGCGTATGCCGACGCCATTGTCACGGATTCGAATTCGAACCTTATCATGCTCACGCGCTACGCTCACGCTAAGCTCCCAATGACCTGATTTATTTTCTAGACCATGGAAAAAAGCATTTTCAACAATCGGCTGAAGCGTCAGCTTCGGAATGGGAGAAAGCATCATGGACTCGTCCATTTCCGTGTGATAGGTAAGCTTGGAGTAAAAACGCTGCTTCTGGATAAGCATATAATTGTTTAAATGATCGATTTCTGCTTTTAAGGAGGCGAGATCGTTGGGATCGCGAATGACATATCGAAACATATCGCTAAGCGACCGAATGATTTCGTAGCTCTCCGCAGGTTTTTTCGTAAAGAGCATACTGCCGATCATTTGAAGTGTATTTTGCAAAAAATGCGGATTGATTTGCGCTTGGAGCGCTTTAAGCTCCGCGGTTTTTTTCTCCAGATTGATGCTGTATTCCGTTTTAATATGCTCTCTTATGCGGTATGACATGTTGTAAAGCTTCGTTTCAAGCAAGCCGATCTCATCTACGCGGTTGCTTTGAGGCAGCTCTGTTTCCTTGATGATGCCAAGGCCCTGCATCGATCTTGCGAGCGTAACAATTGGCGTTGCCGTCCGCCAGGCTAACAAAATAGCAATCAAAATCGACAGCACGATAGAAATTGCGCCTACGATAAGGCCAAATCGCATCGTCGACTGCGCGCTCTTATTAATAAAGCTGGTCGGGATAATCGTAATCAGCTTCAAGCCGACGGGATCAATCGTGTTATAGAAGACGTACTCCTTAGACATGCGGAAATAACCTTGATCCGCTGTTGCTTCCTTGATCCGCACCATAATGTTATCCGACGGGCGCTCTCCGAAACGTTGATAAAGCACATTTCCGTCTTCGCTCGCGATCAGAACCTGGTGATCCTTGCCGCGGCCTATCAAATCGAGCGTCTGATCAAGCATCGACCAGCGAATTTTAAGCGAGATACCGCCAAGCTTCTCCCGATTCTCAAAACGGTTAATGCTCCGAATCAATTGAAAGTGACCTTCATCCCCATTATTGGATTTAATAAGAAAATCTTTATTTTCCTCAAATAACTGCTTATAAGGAGAAGGGATAGCAGGCGAGGTTTCCAAATCATATTGATTTCCGCTTATGGTAAACAGTTTCCGCGGCTCTTTCAAAAACAGCTCGACGCCGATGACATGATTTCCTGCGGAATAAAACAAATTGCTCAGTGTATCCATAATATTTTTTTGAGCGGCAAATTGGTTAATGAGCAGCGACCCCTCTGTGCTTGCCAAATAATCACTAAGATGAGGGCTGATGAGTACGGAATAAACGAGATTGTTCAATTGCGAGAACTGCTCGCCCAAATAGACGCCAGTCCACTTCATATTCGATAAATTCGTTCCGATAACTTCCGCTTCCATCGACTTTCGGTTGTTTTCGGCGGCCAAGGCAGTAACCGCTATAATCGGAATAACGGATAAAAAAATCATCGTAAAAATCAGTTTATTCCGAATACTGCGGCGGAAGGGTTCTGTCAGTAAACGGATTAGCTTGGCCAACATTTGCTCTCTCGCCTCCCGCTTCTCTTCTAGCTATTGTGTGCAAAAAACTAACGCCCCATCGATTGCTGGCGTTAGTTTATATGCTTTCATCATCCACATGGAATGACAATTGTATGAAAGGATTCGGGTTCCAGCTCAAGCAGCTGGAGTTTGGAGCCGATGGACAAACGCAGCTCCCTTTTTTCCTTGAACGGATTCGTTAAGACGATGATGCGTGTGCCGTCCGGCTTCTCGAAAGCAATTGCATTGCCTGACCATGGACCTTTCAGCCCTATTCTTCTATCATCAGGCGAAGTGAAATGGGCAAAATGCTTCATCACATAATACTCGGGATTACGAATGGCAAGCTGCTTTTCCTTGTCTACGGTCAGCATCGCATTTTGCTCCCAGCCCCATGTGCTGCGGCCTTTTGGCYCCAGCACCATGTTCCAGTAAATATAAGCGTTCACGCCATTCGTAAAATAATGATGATAGAGATTAAATACATATCTTGCATAGAACCAACTGTTTTCACCGTCACCGCATTCATTTTCCGTTTGCATATAACGAAGCTCAGGATAGCTTTGAACGGTACGCTGCAAAGCATGCTTGCCCGCCCATTGATAGCCTACGCCCTTCACATATTTATAAGCTTCAGGGTCGCTTAGCACCGTATTGGCATATGCATCAAAATCAGTTGCCTTCTTCTTCAGCCATTCATCCCATGCCTCCGGCGCATTAATTGTGCCCAGCCATATTTCTGTATCGAGTCCGTGCCTCTCGAAGGCAGGTCCCAAATAATCACGTATAAATTCACGAAGCTGCTCGCCTGTCCATACGCAGGAAGGAAACTTCTGATCTGCAACCACCTCATTTTGAACATGAACCTGGTGAATCGTAATGCCTTCTGCCTTGTATGCCTCAACAAACTTTACGAAATAGAGCGCATACGCTTCTAAAATTTCTTTCTCCCAGCGCAGCGTGCCGTAATTGTACGCCTTCGGAAATTTCATCCAGGTCGGAGGGCTCCACGGAGAGGCAAACAGCTTCAATTCAGGATTGAGTTTTAGCGCTTCCTTAATATAAGGAATCAAATGTTGCTGATCACGGGCAATGGAGAAATGCTCCATACTTAAGTCTCCGTCTGTTTCGTTTAAGCTATACCATTCCAGTGCATAATCGCTAGCGCCAATCGGAAGCCTGCAAATACTGAATTTATGCTCGCCTTCGGGATGAAAGAGCGCATGCATCACTTGACTGCGTTCTTCCTCCGGCAGATGCTGCAGAGCAGCATAACCAAGCTCGTTAAAGCAGCCTCCAAACCCTTCTAACCGTTGAAAGCTCTCACCTGAGAATGTCAGATTAGTGTTTCCATTACCAGCTTCCTCTATCGTTTTATTGAACCATCGCTTGGTTTCCGTGCTTGCAAACCATTGTATCTGTTTCTCTCTCATCACCGCAAACCTCACTTTTTGAAAGCGTTTTTATCATTATATCTTGTAAATGAAAGCGTTTAATTGGACGAAATTAGACTCTATTCTTGGACGATATTAAACCAACGCAACAAAGCGCACAAACTATATTTTAAGAAGACAAACAAAATAGTGGCTAAAGTCTCATAAACTAAGCAATACATTCATATTTACAAGAAAATTAGCTTTTGAAGGGGGTGAATACGATACCTCTGGTCGTCCGATCAACATTAAACGCAACCGGCGCCATTACATTTACGGGGAATACGCTGGGTCTCAGCCGCTCAGATGTTGCTGGAACCCCTGGTACTTCCGATAGTATAGGCGCTTTCAGCACTACGAATACAGCAGCTCGGTACGGCACGTACCCGCTTGGAACGACGAGCAACTATTTGGAAAATAGTTCTGCCGCCGCTCTCGTTCTCCCCACTGGAAGCACTGTTCTTTATGCAGAGCTTATTTGGGGCGGCACTTATGTCAATGGAACCGTTAATCTAACCGCAGCCATTAACAATCCCGTTACATTCATTACACCGCTTGGAACCTCAAGCATCACTCCTGATGCAGCAACAAGCAATACGTTCGATTTTGGGGGAGGCGCACTTGGCTATACTCGTTCAGCCAATGTCACCTCGCTTGTGCTGGCGGCAGGCGCGGGGACCTATATAACAGGCGGCGTAGTCGGAACGATTGTTATTCCCGGCGATTCAACTGCTAACCATGCTGGCTGGACCCTCGCCGTCATTTTTCAGAATCCTTCACTTCCGTTTCGCAACATGTCGCTGCGGGTTGGAGCTATTTTGGTTCAAAGCACTTCGGCAGCGGTCAATACGACAATAACCGGGTTTGCCACGCCGATCTCGGGAGCCTTAGGCGGCAGGGCCTTGTTTAGCGCTCAGGAAGGAGATGCAAACCGAACAGGCGATCAAGCGTTGTTCGGCCCGACGGCAGCTAGCTTGGTAGCTCTATCTGGCACAAACAATTTCGCTAACAATTTTTTCGCCTCACAAATTAACAATGATTCCGGCGCATTAAACACAACCGGAACTTTCGGGGACCGCAATCAAACAAACGGTACACCCGGCACGAACATCATTGGCGGTCGACAGGGCTGGGATATTACGAATGTTGATATTTCCGCTAGGCTGACGAACAACCAGAGCTCAGCCGTTTTGTCGCTTACAACATCTGGTGATGCTTATGTATTAAACGCAAATGCCATCCAAGTCAATATTAATGCGCCCGTTATCAATGTAACGCTAAGCGAGAATGCAACAGGACCTACCATCGGCGACATCATCACCTTTACGGTCACGGTCAGCAACTCAGGGACAGCAAACGCAGCCAGTATCGTCTTAACCGATACATTGCCTGCTGGCGTTACGTTCGTACCAGGCAGCGTCGTTGTTGGCGGCGTCTCGAAACCGACATTCGACATAAGAACCGGAGCGCCGCTAGGCTCATTAAACCTGGCAACCTCCATCACCGTTACCTATCAAGCTACCGTAACCTCCTTGCCAACCACCGCTCAGCTTTCAAGCACAGCTAATGCCGCCTTTACGTTTCAAAGCATAGCAGGCGGTCCCAATATTACAGGCGTTATTCCTTCAAATACTGTCACTATACCTGTTTATGCCCCTAATTTATCTATTGTAAAAAGTGCGAACACGCAGAACGCAACGGTTGGTGATCAAGTAGTCTACACACTGCTCGTAGCGAATGCCGGCAGTTCAGCAGCCATTGTCACTCTGACAGACAACATACCTGCGGGAACATCATTTATACCGAATAGCTTCCGTGTCAACGGAGTCGTTGTAGCAGGTGCGAATCCATCTGCGGGAGTAGCCATTGGAACGATTGCAGCTGGGGGATCATCGACGGTCACGTTTCAAGTGCAAGTAAATGTTTTGCCTTCGCCACCTCAGCTTGTGAATCAGGGATCAGCCACCTATACGTATCAACTACCTGATGGAAGAATCTTTCCCGGCTCATTAGCTTCCAACACGATAACGGTTCCTGTTAGACTTCCAAATGTAGTGGTCACGAAGAGCGCTAACTTAACCGACATCGCTGTAGGTGAAACATTAACCTATACCTTAGTCGTCACGAACAGCGGCATCGAATCCGTCACCAATGTCACATTGGGAGACACCATTCCTGTTGGAGCGGAATTCACCTCTGGAAGCGTAATTGTAGCTGGCGTATCCAAACCAACAGCAAATCCCGCGAGCGGCATCAGTTTAGGAACCATTGCGCCAAGCAGCTCTGTCACCGTTACTTTTGCAATTCGCGCGACTGCTATTCCTAGCTCAGGTACATTTGTTAATCAGGCTTCGGTATCCTACAGCTCTGGCGTTTTCACAGGTCTCTCACTGTCTGGCAGCGTGACAACGCCTGTATATCAACCCATCATCAGCATTACAAAAAACGGTACGCCTACGAACGCTACTGTTGGAGGAACAATAACCTATTCATTCAGCGTAAAAAACAGTGGGAATATTGCTGCCCAAGTGACCTTAACGGATAATATCCCAACCGGCTCATCCTTTGTGCCAAACAGTGTCACCGTTAATGGAACAGCACTTCCCGGCAGCAGTCCCGTTACAGGCATTTCACTTGGAGCTATGCCTCCTTCCGGCGTATCAAGCGTCTCATTTCAAATCTTGTTAAGCTCGCTTCCGTCGCCGCCAACTTTAGTCAATCAAGCCTCAGGCTTATATACCTATCAGTTGCCTAGCGGCAGAAGCTTAAGTGGGAGCAGCAGCTCCAATACGATCACGCTCACTGCCCAAGCACCAAACGTCACAATTACCAAAGCTGTCAACGCTACCGCAGCTGCTGTAGGTGACATTTTGACATTTACGATTGTCGCTGTAAATAACAGTGTCGTACCTGTTACAAATGTCAACATCTCCGACACGTTGACCAGCAGCGCAGCTTTCATTGCAGGAAGCGCAACAATTAACGGGGTCGCAACAGCTGCAAACCCGAATGTCGGCATTTCTATCGGCACCATTAATCCATCTGCCAGCGTTACTATCGTATTTCAGGCACAGGTAACATCGCTGCCCGATCCCGCTGTCATATCTAATCGCGCGGCCATCAGCTATACATCAGGTTCATTTACAGCATCTTCGTTATCCGAAACGATTCAAATTCCGGTGTACCAGCCCATCATTTCTATTGTTAAGCTTGCAAGCACTCAAAATGCAACGATAGGCGACACTTATACTTATACATTAAGAGTCCAAAACAGCGGCAATATTGGCGCTACAGTAAACGTAACGGATAATATCCCAGCCGGCGCTGTTTTCGATACAAACAGCGTGCTCATAAATTCAGCACCCTTTCCCGGATTAAATCCTGTAACAGGGATACCCATCGGAAATGTACTGCCTGGGAGCATGACAGAAATCAGCTTTGTCGTGACGGTTGCAACACTGCCTTCACCTCAATTTCTCGTCAACCAAGCAGGTGCAACCTACAATTACTCACTGCCGGACGGTCGTCAATTAAATGGTGCATCGGCTTCTAATACCGTCTCAATACCTGTGTCACTGCCCAACGTAACTTTAGTGAAATCTGCAGCACCTACTTCCGTCGTTGTGGGCGATACCTTCACCTATACCTCCATTGTAACCAACAACGGTATTGCTCCTGTTAACCATGTCGTAGTTAACGATCCTTTAGCCGATAATATTGCCTTTATTAGCAATAGTGTGTTCATTAACGGCACTCCCCGGGCGGATTCAGCTCCATCCACCGGTATCCCAATCGGTACCCTCGCCCCTGGCGGTTCGGCTACCGTAACTTTTGAGGTGAGAGTAACGATGGCAGTCCCAACGCAAATAACGAATCAATCAACCGTAAGTTTTACATCAGGTGCATTCTCAGCTTCATCCTCGTCTAATACGACAACAACTCCTGTAACTCAGCCGCAAATATCTTTGCAATTAAGCGCGAATACAAGCAATGCTACGCTGGGAGACACCGTTACCTATACCGTTCTTGTAAGCAATACTGGGAATCTTGCAGGAATACTCACGTTAACGGATGCACTTCCTGCTGGAACAACGTTTGCGCCAAACAGCGTCGTCGTTGGCGGCGTTCCGCATCCTGGAGAATCGCCTGTAACCGGCATTAGCGTGGGAAGCGTTTTGCCTGGTGTGCCGATAACCGTCACCTATTCGACAGTAATTACAACACTTCCAAACCCGCAGGTCCTTGTGAATCAAGCCATAGGAGCTTATACATTTACACCGCCAGATGGCAGGCTTCTGAATGGCTCCACACAATCAAACGTATTGTCTGTTCCCGTTTCTGCACCTAACGTTGCGGTCGTCAAAAGCACAACGACGGTCGATGCTGCGCTTGGAGACATCATTACTTATTCAGTTGTCGTAACAAACAGCGGCATTGAATCGATCAATAATGTTGTACTTACAGATCCTGTGCCGGACGGAGCAACATACGTTGCCGGCAGCTTGACGATAAATGGCAATCCTGCGCCTGGTGTGCCTGCATCGGGAATTGCCCTTGGATTAATCCCTTCATCCAATACGGTAACCGTGTCGTTCAAGCTCAGCGTTACTTCTATTCCAGTCTCCGGGCAAATCGGAAACCAAGCAAATATTACCTTTACATCCGGTGTATTCTCGGGCATGACGATGTCCAACGTCGTTAATACCCCTGTCTATCAGCCCGTAATCTCACTCATTAAAAGTGCAAATTCTATTAACGCCACACTTGGGGACACCGTCAGCTACCGAATCGACGTCAGCAATACAGGAAATTATGCTGGGAATGTAATATTGACTGACAATATCCCGCTCGGTGCAATCTTTGAGCCCAACAGTGTTCTAGTGGGAGGGCAGCCTCAGCCAGGTGCCGACCCTGTAACAGGCATCAACATTGGCGCTGTTGCTCCTAATGCAACCGTGTCCATTACCTTCTCTGTCATCATCGATTCCCTGCCGAATCCGCAGCAGCTTTCAAACCAAGCTCTTGCAAGCTTTGCATTTGTTCTGCCAAGCGGACGCCCGCTTAGCGGCAGCGCAAGCTCCAACACCGTCGTAATTTCTGTATCTGCACCTAATGTCAGTGTTGTCAAAAGCACAACTTCAACAGCCGTAGCAATTGGCGATATCGTCACCTATTCTATAAACATTCTCAATAGCGGCATCGAAGCGGTAAATAATATTATTTTTACAGACCCATTGCCGGTCGGAAGTGCTTTAGTTCCAGGCAGCGTATTGGTAGACGGGGTGCCAAGACCAACGGCCAATCCCGCAACCGGTGTAGCTATAGGGACGATCGTACAAGGCAATACCGTTGTAGTATCCTTCAACGTATCCGTCATTTCTTTACCCGCTTCTGGACAGCTTAGCAATCGTTCATCTGTCAGCTTTACATCAGGTGTATTCTCGGGCGTCACTTTCTCGAACACAGTAATCATTCCTGTCTATCAGCCGATACTAAGAGGAACCAAAAGTGGAAACACCAGCAATGCGACGATTGGCGACACCGTTGTCTATACGATTGCAATTCAAAATACCGGAAATTATCCCGGTATCGTTACCTTAACGGATACGATTCCAGCTGGCACAAGTCTTGTCCAGAACAGCGTCATCGTTAATGGCCAGCTCGTGCCAGGTGCAGATCCGGCAGCAGGAATATCGCTTGGCAGCGTCACAACTACGGCAAATGTCACTTTTTCGGTAGTCATCAATGCGCTTCCGCAAAATCAGCAGCTTGTGAACCAAGCGTCCGCAACCTACAGCTTCTCGCTGCCAGACGGCCGCACCTTAGGCGGCTCATTCATTACAAACGCCTTGTCCATTCCTGTATCTGCACCTAATGTTGCCGTTGTAAAGAGCACCACTGTTACCGATGCGGTCGTAGGAGACACGATAACCTATCGAATTGCGATTACGAACAACGGGATTGAGAATATCAATAATGTGCTGGTAGTCGATCCCTTGTCCCCTGGATCATCCTTTCAGGCAGGAAGCGTCTTAATCGATGGTGTTTCTAAACCAGCAGCTAACCCGTCCCTTGGCATCTTAGTCGGGTTGATCGCGCCTAGCGTTACCGTGTTGGTTGATTTCAGCGTACTAGTAACGTCGCTTTCAGATTCCGGCACGCTCAGCAATAGAGCTACCGTAAGCTTTACTTCGGGTGCTTTTTCAGGAAATACATTTTCCAACACGATCGTTACACCGATATATCAACCTATTCTTGCACTTGGCAAATCTGCCGATACCGCAAATGCGACTGTCGGAGACACAGTTACTTATTCACTAACTATCACGAATACTGGCAATATTGCCGTGCAGGCTTCCGTATTTGATACGATTCCAACTGGCGCCGCCTTTGTACCCAATAGTGTACTAATCAATGGCGTACCGCAGCCTGGCGCTAATCCGGCGACTGGTGTTCCCGTTGGCACCGTCTCGCCTGGCGCATCCGTTAGCATTCTGATTTCACTGCAGGTAACAGTAGATGCACTTCCTTCACCGCAGCTGCTCGTGAACCAAGCAACAGCCAACTTCTCCTACGTACCGCCGGATGGCCGTGTGCTGACCGGAACTATTTTATCGAATGTATTGTCTATTCCTGTGTCTTCTCCAAATGTGTCTGTCGTGAAAAGCGCATCATCCGTTGATGCTGTTGTAGGCGATACCATTACCTATACCATAACGGTGTCCAACAATGGCATTGAATCCGTCAATAACGTCATACTCATCGACCCTACCCCAGCAGGCACAACGTTTACGGCGGGCAGTGTCACTGTAGATGGTTCACCGCGGCCAACAGCTAATCCCAATAATGGCATTACCATTGGCACCATTGCTGCTGGAGGCAGCTCAACGGTTAGATTCAATGTGCTGGTTGTTACACTATGAGCCCGCTTCCTGGCGGTAATCCAATGGTTCAAAATCAATCGCTTGTTCAGTTTGCCTCAGGAAGCGCAGAGCTGGTGACCTACTCCAACACGGTCAATACTGCATTAATAGGGACTCGTATCGTACTCGAGAAAAAAGCCTATGAAAGCGAGGTTTCTCTTGGCAGTACGATAACCTACAATATCACGGCGACAAACACAGGAAACACAGCCGGYAGCGTCACACTTACCGACAAGCTGCCGGAAGGAACTTCATTTGTCGCGAACAGCGTAATATTGAACGGAACACCCATGCCTGGCGCTAACCCAAGCAACGGTATTGCAATTGGAGATATGATGCCGCAAACGCAAGCTCAAATCATATTTCAACTCATTGTCGTTTCCATTCCAAGCAGCCTTCAGCTAGTTAACCAAGCGCAGGCAGATGCCGAATTTCGAACAGCAGAAGGGCGAATTGTCACGAGTATTACCAACTCGAACACGCTCGTTACACCTGTTAATGAGGTATCGCTATCTGCTCGACTTAACGCAAGCACCGAACAAACCTTTGTCTCAGAGCATGTAACCTATGAACTTACGATTGTTAATGACGGCAATCTTAGTCTCCGAGAGGCAGTCGCTTCCTTCGATCTGCCTCTCGGCATCCTTTTTGTGCCCGGCAGCGTGACAATCAATGCAGTTATTTCACCAAGCGCTGATCCGAATGCAGGTATCCCGCTCGGCACTATTAGACCACAATCAACCATCGTTATCACCTATCGCGCGCAAACGACGGAGGATGCAGCCTCTACATCTATCAGCAAAGCGATCATTCGTTATCAAGTYTCCGGCACGCCGGATTATACGCATTCAAATAAGGTCGCCGTTATCCTTATCCAGCCCGAGATCAGCGTTAATAAGCAAGTAGATCAGCTTGTTGCTGTCCCAGGTGATGTCTTGCATTACTCGATCTACATTGAGAATGCCAGTAATGTTGCCGTTGATGCCGTGATGGATGACGCTTTGCCTGCTGGCACAGTCTTTGTACCAAATAGCCTGAAGTTAAATAACCATTCGATGCCAGGCGTGTTTATTGAAGATGGCATTAATCTCGGTACGCTGCTCGGGCAATCACAAAACATGATAACCTTTGATGCCCAAATCCCTTTACAACTTGCCACTGTTGCACCATTAACGAACACTGCATCGGTTGTATACACTTTTCGGCTCTCAGATGGAAGAGTAGTTAGCAATTCCGCGATCTCAAATACTGCAATAACAGAAGTGGCTGCTCCTATCATTCAGCTTACAGCAAAGATCACTCCGCCTATTGTGGAGTATGGCGATACAATAACCATCGTTTCAACGCTTATGAATAATGGAAACTTGCCAGCTTTCGTTTCATTTACAAACGAGTTTCCATTTGGCGTGGATTTATTGCCAAAAACGTTCCGTGTGGATGGAGCTCGACTAAGCCCCATTGATTATGACGGCAACAAAACTTGGCAGCTTGGAATTATACTACCCGGAGCAACACTTGAAATCATTTATTCTGCTATCGTTACGGACGCAATCGTTTCTGATGAAATCGCAGGTTATGTCAAAGCGAAATTTTCCTATGAGGTAAGCGGGCAAAGCTACACTGGCGAGACCCTATCCAATTCATTAGTCGTTGCTGTGATTGGGGATGACGAGTGAAACAAAGAAACAAATAAGGGGCTGTCTCAAAAGTCATTTTGCGATTTTTTGAGCACTACTTAGAACTTATTTTCATCGAGAAAAAGGACCTCAAGCTCCACTATACAGCGGAATTTGAAGTCCTTTCATTTGAAAACGGGGATGTTTCCCTGATGCAAAGGCTTTTGCGGCAGCGCCTGCAGCATCTTCATCTAAGTGCAGAAATGCACTTATTTAACCAAATTTTCTTCAAATCTGATCAATTAGAGGTATTAGTACACCTATTTGCAACATTCCAATCTTGTTTGTTAAAAACAGGTGCACTTTTACACTTATTTACTCTCC
>NZ_JBFRDK010000066.1:0-30273 GCF_052113545.1 Paenibacillus sp. TAF43_2 | reverse complement strand
GGGATCAGCTGCGTATGAGCTGCGTGAAGCATTTGCGAGTACAACCGAATCACCTGTCTTAACCACATAACGGACGATAGCCTCCGCGTACGAAACCTCTCCATCACTCTCATTCCTAGTGCCAGCCTGATCTGCAATGGTGAAAATCTCTTCATGGCTCTCCAGCACATATCCCTTTTCCGCACCGGAATACCGAAGTGCCGACTCCAGGAATTGGCTCATTACATTAGAGTCATCTGCCTTTCTTGACCAATCTGTAATTTGCCGTATAAACGCCTTTTCATCAATGAACATTGGCCTGGTTTCATGGATAGTGCTTACTTGTCCAATTTCCTCAGTGGCAGCCACGCTTTCTGTTTGTAGTTCCGCCATAGCTAATTTCAGTGTGGAATTTGAATCTATCAGTCTTTTTGCTTTAGCAGTTGCCCCCCATCTTGAATAAGCAGCGCAGGCATCTGCAATCAGAACATCCGCTCCGGTAATACTCCCAGCTTCCCTATAGAAGAGTGAAGCACGCTCACAAGAAATAGCCTCCATTAGCCCATTTTCTTCCCTTCGAGCTTCTCGGGTCGCTCCCTCAAATCCTTTGGCTGCATTCACTCGGTCACCATCAATACGGTGGAGCTCAGCGGTTATGAGCAAATATGCTGAAGATTCATTCCCGTAATATCCCGTCCATTGCCTCATGCTGCGCAATTGCTTGTTAAGCTTTGCGCGAATGCCCTTTTGCTCATCCACCGCTGCCTCCGCATACATGGCAGCAAGCGTCAGGGAATGGTAAATATGCTGTTTGCGCACTTGCATCCGGGTTTGACGAAACGTGTTGAATTTGCCCTTCTCTACCCATTCCAGGGCATCGTGATAGCGTCCGAACAAATAAGCAATTTCTATCTGACTGGTACAAGTATAATAAACCTCATTATTCAGCTTCTCCTCGAATCGATCCTTCAGCACAGGCACTACGACTTCATCGTATTCACCCGCTCCATCCTGCATTTGTGCGGCATACCACCTTGCAATGCGAAAGATATTCACTGTGACTTCATCCAGTAGCTGCTGTGAAATTTCTTCATAATTCGAAATCCGTGCAGTAAGTGTATGCAAATCTCCGGTATGAGTGGTCGTAGAGGTTAGCATAGCGATACTTACATAGGACAGATTAATCGATTCCATCCCATAGTAAATCGATTGCTCAAAATGCTTGACGCTTGCTTCAGGATTCTGCTGCAGCCCAACAAGCCCCTTAATATAGTGCAGTCTGCTTCGCAAATCCGAGCTTTCAAAGGAGGCTGATAGCTTAAATGCCAAATCTATATATTGGGGTCCCGTATGATAGAAAGAAATTTTAAAAATAATCATGCCATAGCCAGCAAGCATAAAAGCGAACGCTTCGTTGCTTCCATGCTTTAGAGCGTAGCGAATGAACCTTGAGAAAAGTACAGCAGACAGTTCAAGGCTTAATGTAAATACAGAAGATGATATCGCCATGACCAAGTCCGACAAGGCTTTATACTTAGGATTACGATTAATCGGTAAATTCATAATCTCATGCCGCATACTAAATAATGCACTTTGCGTCATGATCAATTCCTTTACGATGACAGCTTTAGAGGGCTTACTGGAAAAAATCCATCCAAATTCCTCCAGCGCCTGCTTTCCAATCTGGACAGCAAGCTCGTCATTCTTCAAGTACGAATACATGGCTATGCGTTTCAGGTAAATCTGAGAGCGCTCCACCAAGTCCGTAGTACAGGACATCAATTGTTCGAGCAGAGCTTCTGCCTTGTCTATGCGACGGCACATAAATTCACATTCAGGCAGCTCCAGCATCAGACGATAGGCTAGTGAGCTCGTACTCCTCCAATCATCCCCCGCAAGCTGCAAGCCTTTTTCAAAAAAGTTCAGAGCAGCCGCAAATGCTGTTGCTGCCTTCGATTTCAAACCTGCCTGATAATTATATTCAGCTAGCTCCATCTTTTCTGCTTCATTTACCAGCTTATCGCTGCCCATATTCAAGTGATACACCATATCATAAATGGAGTGTTCATGCTCTTCTAATGAATGGTCGCCTAACACACGGCCGATGGTCAGATGCAAGTTCGCTTTTTCCGCTTCGGCAATAGTCATATAAGCTGCCTGCTGCACACGGTCATGCATAAATGTATAATAACCTTCATCCGCTGCTGCATCATCCATCTCAATTTCTCTACTTAATAAACCCTCTTCCTCTACTAAATGTAAAAGCTGAAGTGTATGAAGCGGAGAGCGGCCGCTTACTAAAGCGATCGTAGTGGAATGAAAACGATGACCAATCGCTGCACCTATGGCAAGCAGCTCAATCATATCCGGTGAAAGCATACGAATACGGGTCCCGATTAAATGAAGAATGTCAGGATGTTCCGGTATCTGTGTAACTGCCGCAGCATCCCAATTCCAAATCGCAGCTTCCTCATCATAATAAAGCTTATTCTCACGATACAGGCTGTCTAGAAGACGATGTACGAATAGTGGATTACCGCCTGTTCGATGATATAGCACCTCTGCAAGTGTTCGTACACGAGCCGAATTTTCGTTAAGAACATGCGAAAGAACTTGCCTTACATCCAAATAGGTCAGCGCTTCGAGGGCGATATGCTGTACAGGTATCGATGAGCTTGCATGCTGCAAGTTAAGTGTGTTCTCCATCCATACGGCTGCTTCACCTTGATTTGCTCCGTTGTCCGAGCAGCCAGAAGCCGTTTCTACTCTTAACGTTCCTATTACTAGTAAGTTTAATCGATTGGGAGCATGGGCAAGCGAACGAAGGACATCCAACGTAGCTGGGTCTGCCCATTGTAGATCGTCTAGAAAAATAAGGAGAGGATGTTCCTCTTCAGCAAATATATTCATAAAAAGAGGAATCAAGCGATGAAACCGAATAGCCGCTTCGGCAGGAGGCAGCGGCTCCACAGACGGAAGTTCGCCAAAAAGCTTAGCTGCTTCTGGCAGCAGCTGTACGATAACAGCTGCTCCTTGACCTAATGCCTCTTCCAACTGCAACTTCAGCTTTGCCATTCGTTCAGGGGACTGGCTGTATATTTGCCGAATTAAGCTCCGCAGAGCCTGCAAGAGCGGCGAGAGCGGAACGTCACGATTCATCAGATCACATTTCCCTCCAATGAACAGACTGCCTTCTTTTCTAGCCAGCACCTGAAACTCTCGAATAAGCGCGGTTTTTCCACTGCCTGCACTTCCGCTAACGAATACGAACGAAGACACGCCGGCTTGCGCCTGTTGCAAAGCCTCGCGGAGCGCCCTTCCTTCCATTTCACGACCAAAAAGAGTTTTTGGCAGCTGAAACCGACTAGCCTCATCGACACGAGCGATTTCGAAAGGGATGATTTCTCCTTTTTTCTCCATGGAAGAAGCACAGCTTTTCAAATCAAACAGCAATCCAAAAGCACTCTGATAGCGGTCTTCTGGCCTCTTCGACAACAGCTTCATAATAATATTTTCGAGAGAACCCTCCAGCTCCAAACGCACCTTACGCAAAGGCATTGGCACAATCGCAAGGTGGGCATGCAGCCATTCTTCCATAGTCTGTGCTTGAAAGGGCAGACGACCTGCGAGCATGTGATAAAATATCATGCCGATTGCATACAAATCGCTTCGTTCGTCAGCCTTACGATTGATTCTGCCTGTTTGTTCAGGAGATAGGTAGGCGTAATCTGTTATTCTTTCGTCTGTGAGCACAACACTATTTATTTCCGATTGAATGAGTATCCCTGCTGGATTCAAATGACCGATCAGTAGGTTTTGCTTATGAGCCTTATGTACGGATTCAGTCAGCGCGATCRCTATATGTAAAAAGGAAGGTGTATCCATTTTATTTCCGTTCAGCAAATCCTTTAACTTAACATTATTTGCAAGCAACATGTTATCCAGTCCCCCATCTAATCCGTGCAATGCTACTTTTCCAAAACGTTAAAGGCTATTCCATAGTTTATCACTGTTCAGTCATGTAATGAATAAGAATTACAAACAGATCTGGTTGCCAATAAAAGAGCCTCAGAGACTAGTCTCTGAGGCTCAATGATAAAGTGTTTTTCTCGATTACATTAGGCTCACTATAATAACATTCACGGAATGGGCGGCCAAATTTATTATAGCAGCGTTATTCTCGATTTGTATTTCAGCTTCCATTGGGGTTATTTTCTCATCGTTCTTTTTGTTCACATTCGGAACATGAACAAGTGAAGCATCACCCGTTAATATGACCCATTTACCCGTAGCAGCTGCATTTATCCCTTTAAAATCAAGCTTCACTGCTTTCTCCACATCGTCTGCATTAACCAGCTTCACATACATATGCTTGTCATCTTTGGTTACGGAATGATAGATTTCCCTGTTATAGGCTTCCAGTTTATAATCCAGAACCTTGCTTGCTGCTGCGCCATCCGTATAGGAACAGATCAAATGCTGGCCATTGGCTCCTCCATAATTCACTGTAATCGTGTATTCGGTATGGTCGGCGAGCTCTTCATAGCAGCTAGCTCTCAAATTGCCTGCGGCTGTGCTCGAGGAGTAATCCCCTAACGTATAGCCCTCAATTCCTTGCTTATACACCTTTACGCCAGTGGCGCTGCCATTATAGCCGATCGCATATTCTATAACATCCTTATTGTCGGGTGAAATATCGGTCAAGCCTGCGCCTACATAAAAACCGTCTGTACCGGATATTCGTTCTGCTGCAACCTCAACTTTGTAATTGGTCCATGCTTCATTAAGGATATACAATCCATTCAAGCCTCTGCTCTGCGCTTTTAATACCAAGCCTTTGGCCGAATCAAGCGTATAACCTGCTGAGCCCGGAATGACTTGCCAAGCCGCATTTAATTCCTTCGTAAAATCCTGTTCAAAAAGTACGCTGCCATCCACATTGGACGTTACTTTCACACGCTTCACAACAATATCAGCATTTCCAGCAGCCACTTCAATGCCACCGCGAGGGATGAGCGCAGTCCGCTCACCGTTCCGATAAGTCGTAAACGACGTATCTGCTACTTTAGTACCAATATATTTTCCGAATAGCTGCTGCACGTAATAGTTCGGTGTATACCATACCGTTTCATCATCAAACCAAATACAATCCGGGGTCCATCGATATGTACCATCTGTCAGAACCTTATTAAACAACGGTGCAGTTGCTGCTAATCGAACGACATCCGAGTTATTCTCGAAGCTGGTCATAATCGCTGCTTCTGCAATTGCCCCAGCCAATGTGTTTTTATCCGTTGAAGCATATTCGCCGACAAATACTTTGGAGGTCTCGGCTTCATTCAGGCTGCCATCATCATTGTAAGCTCTGTAATAGTAATTATATCGGTCCGCATTAGCTAACAAATACTCATTCGAACGATAGTAGTGCTCATCCGCAATCGTATCCATGTAATTCTTTTGCTTCTCATACCACGTAACGGTTTCTTCAATGCGCGACATACCGTCCGTAAAGCTTATCGTCTCCGAGCCTGCCAAGCTGCCGCTTAAAAACTTCCAGCCCTGCTGATAAGCATCATCATCCGCTTGCGCGCCCACGGTTGAAATAATATGCAGCTCATATCCAGCGTAATGCTGCTCCATATAATCATCAATAGCTGCTTTAAAGTATTCAAAGTTCGCAAAAAATTCTGTGCCCCAGTTTTCATTGCCCACGCCTAAGTAATGCAAATCAAACGCCGCTTCGTGGCCCATTTTTTTACGCAAAGCAGCCCATTCGTTATTCTCAAAATCTGTACTAATCGCAAAATCGATTAAGTCTGTAAAGTTTTTGACGTAATAGTCCCTAAGCTTGCCGCCAGCGGGATTCGCGTAATCCGAACGAGCCTGGCAAAGCACGCCGCAGGCCATAACTGGGAGCGGAGTGGCGTTCAGATCTTCAGCCAACTGGAAATATTCCATATAGCCAAGGCCCATCGTCATCATGTAACCCCATACGTTAAAGTTTTCTTTGCGCAGCTCCACATCCCCTACAGATTCCTTCCAATCGTATACGTTTTCCCAAATGTGAGAGCCCTCCGAAATACAGCCGCCTGGAAAACGAAGAAAAGTAGGATGCAAATCAAATAGTGCGTTTACTAAGTCTTTTCGCAGTCTATAGTTTGAATTTCCTTTAAAGTTTGCATGAGCCGTCGAGGATCGCTGTTCCTCGCCCGCCCCCCAAACATCCTCCGGCATCAGTGAGACCATATCGATCGAGATTTCGCCGTTAAAGGTTAAAGCCAATTGACCAAGCACCGTTGTTAAGCCCGTCAATACAAGGGGGCTGTCCACACCGTACTTTTTCCATATGCCTCCGCCTTCTATTTGAACAACCACTGTGTCGCTGATGGAGACACCCTCTTGATGCAGCAGCTGCAAGGTGATCGTGCCTGCCGCTTCAGCTCTTGCCCAGATCGTAAAGTTGTATTTGRCAGCTTGTCTAATCGCCATTGCACAGTTTTGATTGGAATCCGCAAAACCTCGATTGATTATCGTCGCTCCGCTCGCTACCGTTACATAATGAGCATTCACATCTTTGTCTGTCATTCCGAAAAAATCATTTAAACCGCCCGTATTTTTCACCGTCATTTGCTGCGTATCGCCAGACCATGCATGCAGAGGCGTGTAGTTTCTTCCTGTTGAAGCACCATGCTCGCCGCACACATGAGAGTAGCTGTCGAACGCAAATGACTCGAAGGAGCGGTTCTGCACGAGCTCTGCGTATATACCACCATCAGCTGCATTGTTAATATCCTCATAAAATAAGCCGTATAAAACAGGACTGACATCCAATATCTCTTTGCTTCCATTAATAGTCAACGTATACGGTGGTACACCCTGAGGAAGTACAGATACGGTGAAGCTTTTTACAGCAGAGCTTGCTCCTTTACTTACGATGGCTGTCATCGTTACGCCCTTTGCCGACTGCATTTCCTTGTTGACGATTCCCTCATTAGAAATCGTGCCGATATCACTCGATGCCCATGATACGCTCACTTTGCCGCCCATTAGAGAAGAAGGCAGTGCAATATCTTTTGTAATCATGGAGGTTGGGAACATTAAGTACTTGTCTTTGGCAAGTTCAACAATCTCTTCATCCGTCAACGATTCGCACATCACTTCAATTACTTCATCTTGTGTTAGTCCCGCTTTGTATACACGGAAATCCGAAAGCGAACCGCAAAAATCCACATCTGCATCGTACTGGGACATTCCAATATAGTTGTTGCAGTAATTCTCTTGGTCAGCGAAAGAAGCAAACCATGCACGCAATTTAGCATAGGTACCGCTTGATGTCTGACTGATCGTTCCATCTGCAGCCACCTCGCCATTCACATATACAATCGGTCCTGCACTGCTGGATGTACCGGACTTCGTTCCTGCTACAGACATAGAAATATGCATCCATTCTCCCGCCGCAAAAGTTTTTCCAGGATCTGCGATCAAGTCTTCCCCTGCAAAACAAGCTGCACGCAAATTGCGTGTTAAGAACATATAAGGACCTGTCTGCCCCTTGCCGAAATCAAAAATTCTTTCCCATACGCTTGATCCTTTTCCCGCATATACCCAAGTTGAAATGGTAATACCGGTCAAATCACTAACATCCTTCAAGAGATCCACAGGCAGCTGCACATAGGATGTGCCGTTGCGTCCCCCTGAAAGCATGACTGCAGTCTTGCCTCCTACAGTTTGAATGGAAGCGCCTGATGGCGACCCGTCATTTCTATTCCCAGAGCTGTCCTTGCCGATATGTTCAGCAAGATCAAACTTGTATTGCGCGATTAAACTATCATTAATAAATTTATTACCGTCATTACGTTTCATGTAAGATCACCCGTCATCTTTATTTTAGAATCAAAAATAACCTAACTATCATATGAATTCATACGAGAAAAGACAGTAAATACACAAATCCATTTCATTTCACAAGAGTATAATAACATAAACATTATTCAATTAACATAATTACTAATTATTATTTTTAATGATTATATCTGTTAAACCTGATGGCTGTAAACCAAAGCACAAAAAGCCTCTTTCAGCGTTAGGAAGAGGCTCTTTCTTCTGTAATCCGATATAAAAATAAAAGTATTGGCTGAAACTGGGAATAACCTTATAATAACGAATAGAGGTTTCCTCATAGCCTCTTAACACAAGCTAGTATCTTATAAAAATAAGGGGATATTAATGGCACAATCAGCAAAAAGACCATATTTACCTGCTCTGGACATCTTTAGAGCATTCGGTATTTTAGCGGTCATCATGATTCACGCAACATCAGCGGTCGTAGCTAAATACGATCACAAGGCTACGCTATATCCTCTTTATGTCTTTCTAAACACATTTACCAAATTCGCAGTGCCCGTCTTCATCTTTCTAAGCGGCTTCGTCCTGTTTTACAACTACTACAACAAACCCTTCACAGCAACAGCAATTGGGCAGTTTTACAAAAAACGAATATCTAAAGTATTGATTCCTTTTATATTATTTTCGTTCCTCTATTTCGCCTTTACGAGACTGGCAACTTACGGATTTAGTGACCTGCAAACCTTTATTGGTTACTTTACAACGACTAAATTTCTCAAAATGCTTATCTTTGGCAAAACCTATGTTCATCTTTATTTTGTCGTTATTATTATTCAATTTTATGCAATATCACCACTAATGCTGTACGCCGTTAATCGGTTTCGAAAATCCAGCCGGCATATCGTCTGGATCGGTTTGCTGGTGCAATGGTTATTTATTTTTATCATCGTCCGGGAATATCATGTGGTTAGCCCCGGCAGCTATGCGTTTACGTATATGCTTTATTTTACGGCAGGTGCATTTATCGGTATATATTATGAGAAATTCGCTGAATGGATTAATCTCACAAGAAAAAACGCTACTCCGTCAAAAATTGCAGCTTCACTTGTGCTGTGGGCACTATTCTTATCGTCAAATATGACTATGGTCTACTTTTATTACGAGAAACGGTTAACTGGGCTATCTGTTATAAACACAAGTCTATTAGAGCTGATAGATGAGGTGCGGTGCGTTACGGCTGCTATTGTGCTGCTTCAAGTTTCCTTCTGGATTTATACATCATGGAACAAGATGGTCGTCAAAGCTCTTATACATATCGGTGCCACATCCTTTGGCATATATTTGGTCCATCCCTTAATTCTGTATCTATACCGCCAGACGAATGCCAGCGGCTCTCCAATTCTGTTCCATGTTTGGGTGGCCGGCGGCTTCCTGCTCGCACTCGTTATTCCTTGGGCTATCATGGCACTAAGCGCACCATTCAAATGGCACTGGCTGCTGTTTGGTCCGCTTCCAACTAAGAAGAAACAGCCTGCTTCTCCAATACAGCCAAGTATCCAAGGATAATAAAAAAAAGAGCCGTTCGATCGCTTCCAAAGTAAGCGCGGACGGCTCTTCTATTAAATTGCTTTCTTCATTTCCGTTTCTAATTTCGCATCCGCTTTAATCTCCCGCTGCTCATCATTTAGCTCATATAATAATTGCCCGTTTGCATCATAGGCATACACCTTATTCATTCTGGAAGCCGACTGCTCTTTAGTAGAGCTGCGAATAGAACGCCCAGCAAGATATACCCCGTCTTTCATAAGCGCATCCTGCTCATATCCATCCCACCATGCAATTTGCACCCTGCTTATATTCGGATCATTCAGTTGGCCAACAGCATAATAATGACGATACTTGCCAAAAGTAGACATGCCCATCCGAAAGCTGAGTAAGATTTGCGGATCCAGCTTCATTCCAAATCCACCGCCGCGGAAGCTCCAAAAAAGTCCAAGCGAACGTTTCACGAACAATTGATGTTGGAGCTCATGTTTACGATCAACGATTAGCAACAGCTCATAGCCTTGGCCTGTCTTTGATTTTAAGGAAATAGGAGCGTAAGGAGACTCCATCATATCCAGTGCATGCTGTGCTACTTTCTCCACACGAATTGAGCTTTGTGAGAAAAGCGCAGAATAGATGATAGAGCAAGCCAGAAGAATCAATAACCAACGGATCAAGTGACCGAAAACTATTTTCGTAGATGACTGCATTAGTCTGCCTTCCCCTCCTCAAGTGGTATATAAAAGGAAAAGGATTCGCCATAAGCTTCATTAAATACGGTGACGCTTTTCAGATTAGGCGGCACGTTAGTAAACGTAAATTGACCCTTTGATCGATAAAGCCGCATGGATGCACCTGAAGATTGATACTGAAGCACCTCATCGGCATCTGTTTTTATTTGAATGGTATTAGGCAGTTGCGGCACCGAAAAAAATCGTTTTGAAGACAAATAAACAACCAGCTTCCCTTCCCCATAAACAACGCCGTCAATACTTATCTCTTTGTTGAAATAGGTTTGCTTATCTGCATCCACCTTATAATAAAAACCCTTCTTCTTAGCCTCGCTCAGCTCAGCATCATGATCAAACAAATCAATTGAAGGAAGTGCAAAAAGCAGCGAAAAACCTCCAATAACAATAAGCAGCACCCACTCTACCCTTCGTAATATTTTTCTCATTTCAACCTCCTTTTGATTAAAATACTATAAGTTGATTACTTTTARTAAGCTACTTTAATTTTTATAATTCATATGCTATTATAAACCTACTTCATACGATTTGAGCTTATAGCAGCCTTAATGGCCGTTGGTTACATTTTCCAATATTGTACATGATATAGACGTAAAGGACTATGCTTTAGGTGCAGTTTATTTAAAGCAATCAAGTATCGCAACCAAATATACTTCAAGGAGGATTAATCATGTCGACATTTTTGGATGAACAAATTTCACTGGGAGAAGTAAAGCTTAAGGTAAGCAATCTCGAGCGTTCAATCCTTTTTTATACGGATGTTGTCGGGCTAAAGGTTTTGCAGCATGATGAAATACATCGTGTTGCAGCATTCACTGCTGATGGGAAACATACGCTGCTCGTTCTAGAGGAAGTACCGAATGCCGTTGTGCCGCAAAAACGCTCTCATGCTGGTTTGTACCATTTTGCAATTCTGCTGCCGGATCGTCGCTCCTTATCGCTTGCGCTCCGCAACTTGATCACAAGCGGCATTCATATTGGGCAGGCCGACCACTTGGTAAGCGAGGCGCTTTATATTTCAGATCCGGATCATAACGGCATCGAAATTTACGCGGATCGTCCGCGTGAAGAGTGGAAGCGAGATGCCGAGGGCAATTATGTGATGGCAACAGACCCGCTTGATCGGGAAGATCTGCTTGCTCAGAGTGAAGGTCTTACATGGAGCGGTCTCCCGCAAGGAACCGTTATTGGACATATCCATCTTCACGTAGGCGACCTTAGGAAGTCGCGCGCGTTTTATGAAGGCAAGCTAGGCTTTGATGTTGTTGGCGATTATGCGCAAATGGCTGCTGTATTCGTCTCGGCTGGCGGATACCATCACCATATCGGCATGAACATTTGGGCAGGCGCAGGTGCTGCCTTGCCGTCAGCCAATACGGTTGGCTTATCTTATTATACGATTGTTTTCCCAACTTCAACTTCTCGTGAAGCTTGGCTCGAGCATCTGCGCAGCGACGGTGTTGAAGCTGCAGAGCAAGGAAACGCGTTCGTTGTACATGACGCTTCCGGCATTGCTATTCACGCGACTGTAAAATCGGATTAATTGCGTATTCTAGTCGGCAGAGCTGATTCAAATAACAAAGGCAGACCAGGACATAAAATTATGTCTTAGACTGCCTTTGTTCTGCTCACCCCTAAACTACCTTTTCAGTAGGCGATTCATAAATCGTTCAGTATCTCTTATAAATCCATACTGTTCATACAATTCATGAGCATCATGCGTTCGCAGTATGCCGCCAATCCCTTCGAATTCTTTTGCAATGAGTTCAACTAACTTCTTTCCGAGTCCTCTGCCTCTATATTCTTCGTCAATAAAAACATCACACAAATAATAGATCGTTGCCCAGTCCGTTACGATTCGAGCAAATCCAACCTGCCTTTTATTATCGTAGATGCCAAAACAAAATGAATTTTGAATTGATTTATGAATCGTTTCCACTGGCCTTTGGTTTGCCCAATGGCTCCTTGATAAAAACTCGCAAACGGTATCCATATTAATAAGTGACTTGTCATCACTAATTAGAAACTCTTTATATAGATGATTCAAGTTGATGGCCTCTTTTCATATTGTATTTTTATGCATATAAATCAATATATATTCAGAATAATTTTATTTATATTTCTTGTCAATACAATGCAGGTTAACAGCTTCTTCTGTAACCAGTCCATACCATCAACAAAGAAAAGAGGAACTGCATACATGCAGTTCCTCAAATCGCACAACGCTTGAATTAGTCCATTGGAATGACCTTATCAAAAAATTCGACAGCTTTTATTTCTTTATCATTGATAATGGGGGTAAATGGCTTCACGATCGTTATGGTGTTAGTTATAAGATCCCCCGAGGACATCCCCTTAAAAACAGCCGTTGTCTCCGATGTTCCATCTTTGTAATGTATGGTGATCGGATATTGATCCGCATACTCGTTTAACCCTATTTCCCCTGAGGATCGGCTCGCTGCCTCAGAAATCTCTTTGGTATGCGCACTGTCTACTTTTATTGTAACGGAAATGGGCGAGATAGAAATGGATGATAGTGTTGCTTCGTAGCTATATAATGATATGCCCTGATCAATCTGATACGTTGTTGACATATCCTTATAGTCCAAATTGAATTTAATTTTCCATGAACCTGGATTTACATTTTCAAATGTATCGGGATAAACATCTGCCGCCTCTAAATGACTAAGCATCAAAGTAACAGGACTTCCTGCGATTGTTCTATTCTTCGTTAAAAAACTCATCATTAGACTGATTTTATTATCGCTTGGATTCTCATCGTCCAATAAGGTGTAACCGGTTGAAGAGCTATTTGAACTCATATGRTCAAAACTTAAATATGTCTCAAAACGATACCTTTTGGCATCTAGAACGGTACCTTCCGGCGCGGTAAAGTCCAAAAGAACATATATCAAATTGCTGTCTCCGATAATCTGTTTAACTTCAATTGTTCCATTCTCGTTTACCGCTTTTTTGTTGACTAATTGAGCGCCGTTTTCCAAATACAGCTCCTGTTCGTCATTCGCCGGGTTTAGAAAGTTCAAAAATTTCATATCGAGGCCCATATAGCTTGCTGCAAAAGCAGTTGTCGTTAGCAAACAGATCATAACCGCTGCAGCCAGCATCGCAGATCTTGCATGTCTCCATGATGTTGGTATTCTTTTGTCCACGGTTTCCGATTCAATTTTCACAATCATGTCGTGCAATAGTTTGTCCTTATGTTCCTTATTAGGCTTTATGGTTTCAAGTATTCCCTTGAACTGGTTTTCCGTCAACATATATCCCTCCCAAATCAGCCTTTAGGCGTGTTCGTCCTTTTGATAATTGTGTTTGCAGCGTACTCTCTTTTCGATCTAATAGTTTTGATATTTCTTTTACAGAATAATCCTCCACATAGTAGAGATATAACACCGTTCTGTATTTTTCAGGAAGCCGCAGCAATTTCTCGAGTATATCCCTCTGCTGCTCATTGTTTTCCCAGTATGTTTTTTCCGGCAAAACGTCTACATCAACCCGGCGAGATCTCCACCAGCTTTTTAATACGTCTTTACAGGTATTTTTGGTCGTCACAATAAGCCATGCTTTTTCATGCTCGCGGTCATTAAAGGTTTTGTTGTGCTTGAATAGCTTTAAAAATACAGACTGAACAGCGTCATCCGCATCCATCGTATTTTTCAATAGGATGAAACATAATCTGTACACCATATCGATATTCCGCTCATACATTTCAGAAAACTCACTATGGGTACGACTTAAAGATTGGTTGTCCATTTATTCACCTCCTATATAAAACACGAACGACCATTCAAAAATATCTTATAAGAACTTTTTTTATATGGCTTCATGAAATAAAAGCAGCCTGCCATGCGGCAAACTGCTCCTTGTTCTTTATTTTATTAGAATTCAATCCATAATGGCAGTATTAAAAAAATGATTGTAACTACCACGCTTATAGCAAGCAGGAGCTCACCAATTCTTTTGCTGACGACTGCTCCAAAATCATGAATATTTCTTTTCGAAACTAATATTGTCGCTAACCAAAACGGCATGGAAGCTAAAAGGGAGTATAGAAAGTGATCCATATCCAAAAGGTTTTCTAACTGCCAAAACAAATCAACTCCTCCGCAGATATAATATCCATATTGTACCATGTGAATTTATGCGAGGAAATCTATTCTGGGAGTTTGCCTGATCTAACAGGTCAATTAAATCAGCGTTTTGTAATAAAAAACCGTTGCATCTAATTTACCGTCTGCCGATCGTGCATAGCCAGGAATGCGTCCGGCTTCAATGTACTCTAATGAAGTATACAGCATATTCGAAGGATCCCCCTCCCTCGTATCGAGAACTATCAATGTTCTGCCTTCGTGCCTTGCTCGCCCTTCTGCCTTTTGCATAAGTAAACGTCCAATTCCTCTAAGACGATAGTTTGGATGGGTCATTAATTTTGCAATTTCCCCTCTGTGTCCACCATTTTGTTTCGTACATAGATGCAGCTGCACGCTCCCAACAATTCGATCATCAATTTTAGCAACATACAAAATCACCTCCGGACTTAACACAGCCTCCCAGTACATTACAGCATCAGAAAGCTTCATTGGGGGTAAAAAACCAATTGACGCACCATCTTCAACGACCTGCACCAACAGATCCGCCAGCCCGTTAACATGCTCTTCAATGGATTGTATTTGTTCAATCATCACATCACCAGCCATTCAAATCTCCTCCAAACCATGAGTATAGTTTAATAGTAATGATCGAAGTATAATTTGTATAACGAATTTATTTGATTATAATGATTCATATTTCAAATTAGTTGAGGTGCAGCTATGGATATTTCACAGTTAGAGGCTTTCTTATCGGTGTGCAAAATTCGCAATTTCACAAGGGCTGCAGAGTATTTGCATATCTCGCAATCTGCTGTTACAGCAAGAATAAAAGCGCTGGAATTGTCCGTTGGAAAGCCGCTGTTTCTACGTGATAATCGGAATGTAAGCTTAACGCAGGCAGGCATCCATTTCCTCCCTTATGCCGAGAGGATGCTGCTGCTGTTTGAAGAAAGCAAGGTAACGTTATCCGAAGGATTAGAAAACTATATCGTCATGAGCGGACCTGGCTCTGTTTGGCATTACTATTATTTGCAGCATATTGTTTTGTTTAGGCACGCACACCCGAAGGTCGCTATTAAATTTCTGAGCTACATCGATTCAAGCTACATGATTCGTGATCTTTTACTCGATGGCGTTGTACAAGTAGCAATTCGGTACGACCCTCTTGATCGCCCTAATGTTACTAAACATTTCCTATTTGAGGACGAAATTATACTTGTTTCTTCTCAAAATAGTTCTAACTTGTTTACGAAAACAGACTTCTTCTCGGGACAATATTGTCACATCGAGTGGGGATATCCGTTTCCAGATTGGTTTCGCTCGATCGTTGGGGAAGGTTATCTGCCTACTTTTGAAACCGACCACTCCACCATAATGCTCACATTGCTTTTGCAAGGAGCAGGATTTGGCTTCCTTCCCCGATCTATTGCGCAGCCTTTTCTAGATGATCACCGTTTATATGAACTGCGCTGCGAATTGCCTTTTCCAGTTACGAGGGCCTATGCTCTCTATTTAACAGACAATCGCGACCATCCAAGCGTAAAACTAGCCTTGCAATTGCTCGATGTTCCTCTAGCTTCGACAGGAGTTTGAACACGCTGGTCGTTTTGAAAATCTTCAAACCATTCCGGCCTCCGCCTTAAGACCGAGTCCGAAGCATGCTTAAGACGGTACTCTCATAAAATGGATACGGTTAAAATTATTGTAGCAGATCAATTAAAATCGGAAACCTTACATTACAAAAACAAAGCGTATGCTTTCGAAGTCAGTTTTTGCTTCACAAAAACTTTAGGAGGTTACATAATGCCCGTATTAGAAGTGCGTAATTTACAAAAGAGCTTTGGATCAGTCAGCGCTGTAGCCGGCATTAGCTTCACCGTCGAGGCGGGAGAAGTGTTCACCATCATCGGTCCAAACGGCGCAGGAAAAACGACTACGCTTGAAATGATTGAAGGGCTGCAAAATCCTGATTCCGGCCAAATCGAATTTGGTCCTCTAAATTGGACGAAAAACAGTGAACAAATCAAGGTGTCCATCGGTGTTCAGCCTCAATCCAGCGCTTTGTTCGATTTATTGACGGTAGAAGAAAATTTAGATTTGTTCGCTACCTTTTATCCAAAATCCCGGCCAGCAGCAGAAGTGCTCGAAATGATTAATCTCACTGATCAGCGCAGCAAGCAGGTTAGGAAGCTCTCCGGCGGACAGAAACAACGGCTTGCCATCGGACTCGCCATGATTAATGACCCTACGATCATTTTTTTAGATGAGCCTACAACAGGACTAGATCCGCAGGCAAGACGGAATATATGGGACATTATTCTTAAGCTGAAGGAGCTAGGCAAAACAACCATCCTTACTACCCATTACATGGAAGAGGCCGAAAAGCTGAGTGACCGTGTATGCATTGTTGATCAAGGGAAAATCGTCACCTTAGATACTCCAGCTGCTTTAATTGATCGGCTCACGAAGGAACGAGAGGTCAGGCTTACCTTTATTGATGGCGCTGAGGCAGCTCTTGAGACGGAGAAAGTCGCGACACTCCACCATGCTGTCGTCCGAACGAATCGCGAAGGCGCTTCGCTCCAGCTATGGACGACACAGCCTGAAGAAACATTGTATGAGCTGTTTGGATTTACAAAGGATCGCGGCTTCCGCGTCGAGCAAATCTCTATTCGTGAAATGAGCCTGGAAGATGTATTCATTGCCTTCACCGGCAAGGAATGGAGGGATTAAGTTAAATGAACAGCACCAAACAATTTTCCAAAATGTTTAGCGCCCAAGTCAAAATGATGTTTCGCGAAAAACAAGTATGGTTTTGGAACATCTTTTTTCCGATAATTTTAATGGTATTGTTTATGGTCATTTTTGGCGGAGGCTCATCCGATAGCTTTAAAGCTACAATTGCCGTTGTTGATTCACAGCCGAATGCCAATTCGAGCATGCTGCTTGAACAGCTGCGCCAAATCCCGGTATTCGAGTTTAAAGAAGAGCAGCCAATCACGAAGGAAGCCGGCAATACGCTCATTGAGAAACAAGATATTGATGCGCTCATTATTTTGCCTGAATCCGACAGCTCCACCACAATGCAGCTCGTTGTAAACAAAGCCAATGAGCAAGGCGCTACCACTCAGGCTATCGCCGGTATTTTGGATCAATTTATTCAACAGACGAATTGGACCGTTGCCAAAGCTACGCCAACATTCAGCTTAACTAGACAATCCATTTCGCAAGGCTCCGAGGATTTGAATTATGCGGACTTCCTGCTAACTGGCATGATCGGTTTAACTCTCGCGCAGGGCGGTCTGTTCGGCATGGTCAGTCTAGTTGAGATGCGCAGAAAGGGACTGATGAAGCGGCTTCGCATGACGCCAGCCAAAATGGGCCTTTACGGTCTGGCAGGCGTAATTGTAAAGCTGTTGCTCGGCGTTTTTCAAATCATTATTTTAACATTGATTGGCGTATTCGGTTTTGGCGCAAATCTTCATATTAATGTGTTAAGCTTAGTTATTGCTTTCTTTGCAGGCGCACTTGTATTTAATGCGATGGGTTATTTATTCTCTTCCTTCAGTAAATCTATAGAAGCTTATATGGGGATGTCCAACATTGCCAGCATGCTCATGATGTTTCTTAGCGGTGTATTTATCCCACTCGAAATCATGCCAAACTGGCTGCAGCCGATTGCACAAATCTTGCCGCTTACTTACTTCGTGGAGGGCATGCGGGATGGTCTCATCTACAATTCCGGTATCATTTCAACCTCATTCTGGATCGGTATTGGCATTATGGTCACATGGGGCGTTGTATCCTTCTTAATCGGCTCCCAAGTGTATAAATCGAAATCGGCTGTTGAAGCAGCCTAGTCGTAATCATAGGCTAAAAAATAGGGCTGTCACAGAAGTAGATCATCCTACTGAAGTGACAGCCCTATTTTACGATAACCGGATCTATACCTTGCAAGCAGAGTGCTTCAATTGCGATTTCTCGATTTGAATCGTCGAATGTTCAATTTGGAATCTGTCGGCCAGATGTTGAATCGCTTCTTGAAGAATGACTTGGCAATCCTTCTCATCCTCAACAATAAGATGGCAGCTTAAGGAGTCTATTCCCGATGTTATTGTCCAAATATGAAGATCGTGAACGTCTTTGACACCTTGAATGTCTAGCAGTGCTTCTTTAACCTGCTCAGCATTCACATGAGCTGGGGTTCCTTCCATCAGAATATGAACGGTTGATTTAATCACTCCCCATGCGCTTCGCAAAATAAGAAGAGCAACGACTACACTAATGATCGGGTCAGCGATATACCACGAAAATGAATACATCAAAATGCCGGCAATGATCGCGCCTACCGAACCAATAGCATCCCCGATGACATGAAGATAAGCACTGCGAACATTTAGATTGTCCTTCACATCCGCCTTCCGCATAAGAAACCATGCACTTGCTATATTAGCCAGCAAACCGATACCAGCTATAATCATCATCGACCCGCTCGCGACGGTCGGCGGTTCACCGAACCGCTTTATTGCCTCCGCAATGATAAACGCGGCGATAACGAACAGTGTAATGCCATTAAACAAGGCTGCCAATATTTCAAAACGATGAAATCCATAAGTGCGGTTAGAAGAAGCTGGACGCACGGCAATCCACATTGCTGCCAAGCTTAACGCCAGTGCCGCCGTATCGCTCAGCATATGCCCTGAATCAGACAATAGCGCCAACGAGTTCGTCACAAGTCCCCCTACAAACTCCAGAACCATAATACCTGCTGTAATAATAAGTGCGATCAGCAATCCCGCTTTATTATTCGGAGCATGAGAATGTCCATGATGACCATGACCATGCGAGTGACCATGGTGGTGACCGTGATGGCTGTGATTCCCATGCGAATGCTTAGGTGCGTTCTGTTCATGGCTATGGTTATGGTCGCATGCTCCATCTCCATGATCATGTTGATGGTTTTCCGCAATGGCTGCTGTTTTTAAATTTCCCCCTAGTTTCCCATCCTGTGATCCGTTCATAATTCTCTCCCCCAATCCATTCCAACAGACTCTATTAGTCTGCATCTAAACCAACTATTTCATGAATACAATCGAATTTCCATAACATATGAATACATGCTCATATGTTATTAGGTTTATTATATGTAATTTATGCTAATGTTGCAACTACTTTTACGCACAAAAAAAGAGGCGCATCTCTGCACCTCCATTTCTATTCGGGTTCCGTTGATCTAACGAATATCGAAGCAGCTTAGCCTTTCAGCGGCTCTACTGCTTCAACCAGCTTTTCTTCCAGCTCCAATGTATAAGCAGTGCGCTGCTCATCATTCCACTGCAGACGATTCGCCATCGCGGCTATGACCTGTGTTTTCCACTGCTTAACATATCCGATTCGGAAGAACAGATCACCCGTGCGGCGAATAAAGAAATCGGTTGGCTTTACTGTCATTTCCGCCTCTATGGCGTAACGAAGCTGTACCGCTAGTATGAGCGGCAGTTCAAAGGTTTCCGCCCAAGCGCCTGTGCTTTGCGCCAGTGAGAACAGCTGATCCACGTTTGAGCCATAACGCTGCGCCAGAAAAGCAGACTCTTCCTTGCTGAAGCCATAGTGCGCTCCCTCTGCTGATTTCTTCTGAACAAAAGGCTCAAAACCTTTTGACCCGCCTAAATCCCCGCCTGACATCGTAATCGTCTTGGTTTCGCTTTTGGCAAAAGCTTTGCTGCTGCCCTCCTGCCCGAACAATTCTACCACTTTATCTACAACGGTTTCAGCCATCTTGCGATAACCCGTCAGCTTGCCGCCCGCAATCGAAATCAGCCCGGAATCCGATACAAAAATCTCATCGCGACGCGATATTTCCGAAGGCGATTTCCCTTCTTGCTGGATAAGCGGGCGTAGGCCTGCCCAGCTTGATTCCACGTCCGCTTCCACAAGCTTAAGGTCTGGGAACATAAAGTTAACAGCTTGCAGCAAATAAGTGCGATCCGCAAGCGTCATCACAGGATTGACGGTATTGCCCTTATAATTGGTATCCGTCGTACCGAAGTACGTTTTTCCCGCGCGCGGAATTGCGAATACCATCCGGCCGTCCGGCGTATCGAAGTAGACGGCTTGGCGCAATGGGAAACGACTCTGGTCGAAGACCACATGAACGCCTTTTGTCAGACGGAGCGTTTTCCCCTTCTTCGATCCATCAATTTCGCGAATATCATCGACCCAAGGACCCGTAGCATTAATGACTTTAGTTGCCTTCAACTCGTATTCAGCTCCGTTAATCATATCTTTAACCAACGTGCCTGTTATTTTACCGTCTTTGCCATAACGAAGCGTCTCAACCTTGGCATAATTCACCGACAATGCGCCGGTTTCTACCGCCTTCTTCATCACTTCTATCGTCAGCCGTGCATCATCGGTACGGTATTCTACATAATAACCGCTGCCCTTTAAGCCATCCCGCTTCAAAAGAGGTTCCTTAAACAGCGTATCCTCTACGTTCAGCATCATCCGGCGCTCTTTTCGTTTGACGCCAGCTAGAAAATCGTAAACGCGCAAACCAATCGATGTTGAGAATTTACCGAAGGTGCCGCCCTTATAAAGCGGAAGCAGCATCCATTCCGGTGTCGTAACATGCGGCCCGTTCTCATATACGATTGCCCTCTCCTTGCCAACCTCAGCTACGACACCAATCTCTAGCTGCTTCAAATAACGCAAACCGCCATGGACCAGCTTCGTTGAACGGCTAGAGGTACCTGCTGCAAAATCCTGCATCTCCACTAAAGCCACTTTCATACCGCGCGCAGCAGCATCAAGCGCAATGCCCGCGCCAGTAATTCCTCCGCCTATGACGAGTACATCCAGCTGCGATTGCTGCATCTGCTTCAGTACTTGCTCACGATTTTGGGCGGCAAATATTTCTTTATTATGAATGGTCATCATGATTTCCTCCCGATTGTCTATTTATTATTGTTCTGCCATTTACAGTTCATTACTCATGAATGAATCTAAATAAACAAAAAAACCACTCAAACCGCTCCCCAATCCCTAAAAAGGGTGTGAAAGCGGTTCTCGTGGTTTCTCCTGATCTCCAACCGTTATTAACTTGCCATCAGTATAGCATAATTATTGCGCGAAAGCCATGGCCGCTCGGACTGCACGATGCCATCCGCTGTATAAATCGGTACGTGTCTCCTCTTCCATAGCAGGCTTAAATACTTTATCTACCTGCCTCAGCTTAGCCAGCTCCTCGCGGTTTTGCCAGAAGCCTACCGCAAGTCCGGCTAAATATGCAGCTCCGAGCGCTGTAGATTCATTTACTACTGGACGCTCCACGGGAACGCCAAGCAGATCACTTTGGAATTGCATAAGCATGTTGTTGGCAACGGCTCCGCCGTCTACACAAAGCGACTCCAGCGGCAAACCTGATTCCTCCTCCATAACGGAGAGGACATCTTTGGTCTGGTAAGCCAGCGACTCTAATACTGCACGGACAAAATGTGCCTTGGACGTCCCCCGCGTGAGTCCAAATACGGCTCCTCTAACATCGCTATTCCAGTACGGCGTACCGAGTCCAACAAATGCGGGCACGACATAAACGCCGTCCGAAGACTCCACCTGCTCCGCCAGAGCTTCCGTCTCGGAAGCCGATTCAATAAGTTCTAGACCATCTCTAAGCCACTGAATTGCAGCACCTGCCACAAATACGCTGCCTTCAAGCGCATATTCCAGCTTGCCATCAACCTCCCACGCAATCGTGGTCAGCAGCCCCTTCTCGGAGACGATTGCTTTGGTGCCTGTATTCATTAACATGAAGCAGCCCGTACCATATGTGTTTTTTGTATTTCCTTCTGCATAAGCATTTTGACCAAACAAAGCTGCTTGCTGGTCACCAGCTGCTCCTGCAACAGGGATTTTGCGTCCGACTATTTCATCAACCACATGTCCGTAAACTTCAGAGGAAGAGCGTACCTCCGGCAGCATAGCTTTTGGAATGTTCAAAATATGCAGAAGCTCATCGTCCCAGCTCCGCTCATGAATGTTGAACATAAGCGTTCTAGAAGCATTCGAAACATCCGTTACATGCACCTGTCCACCGGTTAAATTCCAGATCAGCCACGTATCAATCGTGCCCAAGAGCAGCTCGCCTTTCACAGCACGCTCGCGTGCGCCCTCCACATGCTCAAGCAGCCAGCTCACCTTCGTGCCTGAGAAATAAGCATCAATGAGCAGGCCCGTCTTCTCATGAAACTGTTGCTCATAACCGCTTTTCTTAAGACCATCACTAATTTCCGCCGTTTGGCGGGATTGCCATACGATCGCGTTATGAATCGGTTGACCCGTCGTTTTGTCCCAGACAACGGTTGTTTCCCGTTGATTCGTAATTCCGATTCCAGCAATTTGCTCAGCGGTAATGCCTGTTTTGGCGAGCAGCTCTGCCATTACCTTTTTCGTCGACTGCCATATAAACATCGCATCTGCTTCTACCCATCCTGCATGCGGGTAAGACAGCGGAAGCTCTTCTCTTGCTATATCTACAATGGTTCCACTTTTATCCACGAGCAGCGCGCGCGTGCTGGTTGTGCCCTGATCGAGCGATAACATATACGTTTCCACTTGAACCCCTCCTTCACTTTTCAGCTTCCGCTTATTTTCCTAGCTTCCACAGCTCTTTACGTGATGTCGTTATCGCCGAAGCTCCCGCTTCAAGCGCCTGGCTGACATGCGCCTCCGTACGAATTAGTCCTCCCGCTATAATGGGAATGCCGCTCCGCTGCTTCACTTCACTTATAATATCCGGTATAACACCCGGCAGCACCTCAATGAAATCAGGACGATTTTTGTCCAGCACCGTATAACTTCTCTCCAAAGCATCCGAATCAATAAGAAATAATCGCTGAATGGCAATCAGTCCATTCTGCTTCGTACGACCAATAACGCTGGATCGCGTCGAGATAATGCCTGCAGGCCTGATAGACTGGCATAGAAACTCTGCCGCGTATTCATCGTTTTTCAAGCCATCGATCAAATCGGCATGCAGCAGTACCTTTTTGTTATGCTGACTCGCCAGATCAACGATATGCTTTAACTGCCCCAAATGCCCTCCAAGAAGCACCATGTACGAAAAAGGCGAGGCAAGCACCGCTTCCACATCCTTCAGCTTATGCACTGCCGGCAATACGTTTTGCCCGTTTAGCAACATCGACATCTTGCCACCTCCGCTCGAATGCTTGAATTTACTCGTCTTAGCTGCTTCTTTATTCAGCGCTTCACTCGTTTAATGCTGCTCTCACGTTCCTGCAGCTTGGTCGGCAATACGATCTTTTTCGCAATATCCCGCTTTGAAGCCAGACGATCAGCAAGCAGCTCAACAGCCGTCTCGCCCATATACTCCATATGCACCTTAACCGTCGTAAGCGGAGGCTGCAAAAAGGCTGAAATAGCGATATCATTGTAACCGACTATGGAAATATCTTCTGGCACCCGAAGCTCCGCTTCATGGAGTGCTCGGAGGGCGCCGACGGCCATAGAATCATTTTCGATAAAAAAAGCGGTTGGCACTTTATTCCCTTTTATCGCTTGCTGCATCAGCTTATATCCGTCTTCGGAATACAAATGCTCTCCCGTATAAACAAGTTCTGCATCGTACAGTCCTTTATCAGTCATTCGTTCTATAAATACATGCTCACGCTCATCACGCACACGCTTATTATTTACTAAGTTATGCCCGCCAATATAACCGATTTCTGTGTGGCCTAGGCGAGTTAGATAATCAATCACTTCTGAAACCGACTTTCCGATATCAATAACAACAGAATCAAATCGATTGTCATCTGGGGAAGAATCAACGAACACAATAGGCTCCAGCCCCTCTGGAAAACGGTTCAGATCCTCTTTCTCAAAGCGCCCGATTGCGATGATGCCGTCAAACGACTCGCCTCGCCAATCTTTCTCGTCAGAGTGGACTTGCATAAACAATTTTACCAAATCCATATTTCTATGGAAGCACTCTCGCTCGATACCTAGCCGAATGGCCATGTAATATGGATCCAGCATTTCCTCTTGATCAGAATACCAGTTCACAAGACCAACCCGGTAACGCTCTTTAAGCCCAGCACCGTTACGTTGACGCAGCGTCTTGTAATTTAACTGCTGCGCGATTTCAAATATACGTTTGCGTGTCTCATCTGCAACCGATATGGCTGGATCATAATTAAGCACCCGCGACACGGTCGCAATTGAAACCTTTGCTTTTTGTGCAATCTCTTTAATTGTAGCCATATTCCCTTTCCTTCCTGCTAACCCGTGACGATAAGTAAAATTATACTTTAATTTTACTAAAAATCAATAAAATCCATTTGAATAAAACAAAAGCTGCTCCCCATGGTTGCTAACCGTGAAGAGCAGCTTTGTTTGATGTATTATTCATGCTTCAAATGCTGAAGCGTCAGCATAAAGACTTGTTCTACATGATCGTCATCGAGCGAATAAAAGACGGTTTTCCCGACTTTCCTGCGCTTGACGATACGCATGTTACGCAGCAGCCGAAGCTGATGAGAAACCGCCGATTGCCCCATGGAGAGCACCTCAGTCAAATCATGTACGCAAAGTTCAGACTGCACTAGCGCATGGATAATCTTCACTCGCGTGGGATCGCCAAGCGCCTTGAACAAATCAGCCAACTGAGCAGCTGTTGTTTCATTAATCATTTTGCTTCTAACATTCTCTATGTTTACCTCAGAGCCTGCGCACGAATCATCACATGCTGCGACAACTTGATTATCCATCATCATCCCACCAACCCTATTCATCCTAAAGCATATTATAACATGTTTCAGTTGATGGGGTGAATTTGAAATACCTGCTTGCAGCTTGCACAGACTTACCAAGCAAATCGATAGCTGCCAGACCCTGCTTGTATTGTAACGCCTGCCTCGGTCTCAGCTGCTGATGTTATTCCCGCACTCTCAGCTAGCAACACGCCGCTCTCGGTCACCTTCGATCCCGATTCCGCACCTGGCAAACGAATTTCCGCAGTGGTATTCGAAGGAATTGTCACATCAAGCGTGAAGTGCCCCTCTTCCGATATGGACCATTTTGAGCTAACTGAGCCATATACCGTCTCAATCTTCCCTTCCGCCCACGTCAGCCCTTCGCCCGGAAGCGGTGCGATGATGATTCGTTTATAGCCAGGAGCATCTTCCACCGTTTGAATGCCCGCTACCGTCCGGTACATCCAATCGCCAATCGCTCCGTAAGCATAATGGTTAAATGAGTTCATATCCTTGCTCCAGAAGCTTCCGTCCTCCTTGATACCGTCCCAGTGCTCCCAAATCGTCGTAGCGCCTTTGGTCACAGGGTACAGCCAGGATGGATAGGTTTGCTGAAGAAGCAGCCTATACGCCACGTCATTTTTACCAAAAGCACTAAGCACATGGTTCAAGTAAGGAGTACCGACAAAACCTGTCGTCAAATGGTCTTTGCTTTGCTCAATCAGCTCTGTCAGCTTGGCTATAGCGCGTTTCTCTGCTGTTTCATCCAAGAGTCCAAACATCAAGGCTAACACTTGAGCTGTTTGCGTCGGAACTGCCAGCCGTCCAGCGCCTGTTACAAACTCTTCTCTAAGCGCGGCTACAATATTGTCGTACAGTTCCGAGTATCTCTTCGCATCAGCATCCTTGTTGAGCACTGCTGCCGTCTTCTGAACGATGGATACCGAATAGGCATAAAAGGCCGTCGCGATAAAATCCCGATCCGTTGCCCCTACATAATCGCCCGACTTGGCATCAAGTCCAAGCCAATCCCCGAAGTGAAAACCTGTATTCCATAAAAACWCATTTTCGCCTTGGCGCTGAATATACGATACCCACGCCTGCATGCTGTCATATTGCTCTTCTAATATCCGTTTGTCTCCGTAACAAATATATAACGTCCAAGGACAAATCACTGCTGCATCTCCCCATGCTGCCGAGGACATGTCATTCTCGCCCAGCACCTGAGGAACCACGAATGGAACGCCGCCGTCTTCTGCTTGATCCGCCTCTACATCCCGCAGCCACTTCGTGAAAAAAGGAGCGACGTTAGATAAGTAAGATGCCGTTTGAATGAACATTTGCGCATCTCCAGTCCAGCCAAGACGTTCATCCCGCTGCGGGCAGTCGGTCGGTACGTCAAGGAAATTCCCCTTCAGGCCCCATTTGATATTATGCTGAAGCTGATTGACGAGCGGTTCAGAGCATTGAAACTCACCGGTTTCCTCCATATCCGAATGCAGCACAACACCTGTAAAATCATCAAGCTTAATGCTCTCCGTTTCAGGGAAGCCAATCAGCTGCACATATCGGAAGCCTTGAAACGTAAAGCGCGGCTCATATGTTTCGGTCTCTCCGCCCTTCAGCACATATCGAATCATTTGTTTTGCCGCACGCAGGTTTTCGGTGTAGAAATTGCCTTCCTGATCAAGCACCTCTGCATGCAGCAGCGCTACTTCGGAGCCCGCTTCTCCCTTTATGGCAAACTGCACCCAGCCAACCATGTTTTGGCCAAAATCAAGCACGGTTTCCCCTTTGGGTGTCGTAATCAGAGCAATCGGCTTTAACCTCTCCTGCTTGCGAACAGGCTCATTCACCTGCGGCCTAAGCATATGCTTCTCATGCTGAACCACTTCAACCGTCTGCCACTCTCTTGCATTGTCCTCATAAGCGGCTGTGCTCCAGCCCTCTTGTTCCAGGCGTGCATCATACGTTTCGCCATGATAAATTTCCGAGAACTGAATTGGACTGACCGCTGCCTTCCACTTCGTATCGGATACAACGATCTCTTTACGTCCATCCTCGTAAACGATGTGCATTTGCAGCAACAGCGCCAAACGACCGCCGTACACGCAGCGTTGATTGCCCCACGCCAAGTTCCCTTTATACCAACCGTTTCCAAGGGAAGCGCCAATTGCATTCCCGCCTAATTTCAGCAGATCAGTCACATCATAAGTTTGGGTTTGCAGCGTATGATTGTAACTCGTCCAGCCCGGCGCAAAATAACTATCGCCAACTCGCTGCCCGTTCAGTTCTAGCTCGTATATGCCGAGCGCAGTCGCATAAAGCCGCGCTTCCTTCACTTTGCCTGTGAGCTCAAAGCTTCTCCTCATTAGCGGGCTAGGCTCCGCCTCAATTGGCAGCATCGCAAGCGGCGCAGCGATCCAGTCGCCAAGCCACTCGTCTGGACTAAGCAGCCCCATTTCCCAGAAGGCAACAGCAGACCAAGCGGTTGCATCTCCATCTTGATTCCAAGCCCGAACACGATAATAATAGCGTTTACAGGATTCACCGACAAAAGAGTCCAGCTCAACATGCGTTGACTGCTCGCTGTTTACGCGTCCTGACTGCCATAGGATCGATGCAAAGTCTGGTTCTGCCGCAATCTCAATCTCGTAAGCCGTTTGCTTGACCGCCCGCTCATCTGAAAGCAATTTCCATCCTAAACGAGGTTTTCTCACTCCGATTCCAATTGGGTTTTGCTGATATTCACAATATACCGCGCTAATTTCAAACATCCTATAATCCTCCTTAAGATCATTGATAACTATTAATTGATGTCCCGAGCTTATAATAGAGTTGGCGCCCTTTTTTTGCGTGTTCGCCTTCCTTGCCACAACGCTTTACACTATAATTATAAAAAAGCATGCTTGAAAAATGTTGGGTAAAACGGACAATATCATGCGGCAAACAGGACATTTTTACAAAATGTAGAACTTGCGCAGGGAGAGCTCACGATGAACCATCCCGTAGAAACATACCGTGGAGAGTACTTTTTTCAAAACAACCAGCTGCTTTACGTTAATCGGGCAAGCGAAAGCATCATGAGCCCCTATCATGATCACGATTTTCTCGAATGCGTATATATTGCAGAAGGAGCCGGCTATCACCATATCGGAGATCAGGTGCATAAGGTACGGAAAGGTCAGGTATTTTTCATCCCTATCGGCATTTCTCATGTGTTCAGGCCGATTTCCTCCGACCAAGCCCGCAACCCATTAAGCGTATTCAACTGCGTCTTTTCTCCATTGCTGCTGCATAAGCTTAGTGCATTCGCTTCCGATTATCGCAGCGCACAGTTTATTAATGATATGGAAAGCGGCAATTTTCCCTATTATTCTTGTATGGATACAAATAGTCAGTTTGAGAAGCTGTTTCTATCCTTGCATAGAGAATTTGAACTGACTCAGAGCGGCTCGTCCGATTACTTGCATACGCTGCTGCTCCAGCTGCTCATTACTTTGCAGCGCTCTGTTGCTAGCGATCCGGAAGTTACGGCTCGTGCGCCGCAGCAGCTGGAATTTATAAAGCTGTTACATGATCTTGATCAGCGTTTCCAGCAGGAGCTGACCCTAGCCAAGCTGGCCGAGACTAGCGGCTGGAGCGAGCGTCATCTGCAGCGGCTCTTTCAGCAGTATACGAAACAAAGCTTTCATCGTTATTTGCAAAATTTGCGTATTCAAAAAAGCCAAGAGCTGCTTCGCGGCTCTCAGCTAAAAATCAGTACCATTGCCGAAATGGTTGGCTATCGCGATATTCATTCTTTTAACGCATTGTTCAAAAGGTGCACCGGCATGACGCCTAGCGTCTATCGCAGAGGCTAGAGAATAACCTCAGCTGGCATGCCTAAGCAGAAGGAGGTTCAATATCATCATGTTTACTCTAAAAGAAAAGCTTTATTTGCTTCAGCTGCTGAAGCAGCAAAATCGGAAACGTTTATTTGGCTTTGGCAAAAAAGACCCGGCGCATGATCGGCTGGTAGAGAAGCTGGAGCAAATGGTTCGAAACGAGCAAGTTAACAAAGAACAACTATAATAGACTGCCATATTTCATGCCACGCATAGTCAGTCACAGGAGGAATTATGACAGGAAAGACCCATCTTGCCATCGGAGCAGCTGTTGGTGCAGCCGCTTCTGTTTATTATCCCTTTACGATCGAGCACGCCGCTTTGTACATTGCTGTAGCCGGATTTTCAGCGCTAAGCGCTGATCTTGACGGACCAAGCATGCTCAGCACCAAGCTCAGCAAGCTATCGAAGCTCATTCGTGAGCTTACGCTTTGGTCCGGGTGCCTGCTAGCCGGAGTCGTTGCCTATTATTTTTTCACAGATCAGTCTCCATCACCGGTTTACATAGGCGTCGCAGCCGCTATCTTCCTGCTGGGTCTTGTTGCTAAACAAGGCGTTATCCGGAATGTACTTGCCAGCGCAGTCGGCTGTGCGGTTATGTACGCTGGCTACTACTACCAAATGAACTGGCTTATCGGCTTCGGACTGTTTTCAGCTTGGGTGCCTTGGCTGAAGCACCGCGGTATGACGCATACAATATGGGCCGTTCCGATTTGGGGATATATCGGCCTTGGACTGGAAAATCAGCTCCAAATCGAAGGGATCGCAATCGTGGCTATGCTCGGTTATTTATCTCATCTCGTAGCGGACACGCTCACGCCAAGCGGCGTAAAGTGGCTATATCCGCTTACGAAAAAATCTTTTAAAATCCGTTTATAATCTAAAATAAAAGCGGCAGCCTGGACGAGTTACCAACGTCCGAGACTGCCGCTTTTTATTTAGCCCACTATCTTCTTGATCAGCATCTGCTTCAAAATAATCATCTATTTGTCTTGTTTTACTTGCTCCATAAATGCCCGGAAGTTCTCAGCGATTTCTTTTGACTTGGTATGGTGCAAATAATGACCACCTTCAAATGTCATCACTTTACCATGAACAGAATCTTTTACTTGCCCTTCATGCAGCGGTATCCATCCTTTTACGCCTGTATTATTCGCTTGAATAAAGAAAATAAGGGGAAGCTCTTTAGGGAATGATAAGCTTCGAGCTGCAACAAAATTGGGATAAAGATTTTCCAATTCATTTATGCTGGTGCTATTAAACATGTTTTTGTTTTGCAGCATCTTCATTTGTTTTTTTGTTTCATCATCATATGGCATCCCAGCAAACGGATCCTCACCAAAACTCGTCATTAATCTGCCGAAACCTGATTGCTTGAGCAGTTTAAAAG
>NZ_JBFRDK010000065.1:0-30682 GCF_052113545.1 Paenibacillus sp. TAF43_2 | reverse complement strand
ATCCAGCTATACGGTAAGCCAGCCAGTACGATGCTCCTACAAAAATCAAAGAGACCACCGATTTGAACAAGCCGACAGCTGTCGCAACCGCATATTGAGCATCTATAAGACCTAGTCGATACACAAAAGTGTCTAGAATATCTCCCGTACGATAGACAAGCGGGTTATACAAATTGAATACTTGGTCGAAGCCTGCATTCAGTACGCCCCCAAGCCCGAGTGTCGCGAGCAGCACGATGATGGGAAGCATGCCTGGCAATGTCACATGAATCGTTTGTTTCCATCTGCCTGCCCCATCCATAATGGCGGCTTCGTATAATGTAGGATTAATGCTTGTAAGCGCAGCGAGATAAACAATCGTGCCAAACCCGAATTCCTTCCATACATCCGTGACAACGAGCACATAAGGAAACAGCTTATCATTGCCAAGAAAAAATAGCGGTTCCATTCCAAACCAGCTAATCACTTCATTCAGTAGTCCCTGTGATGGTGAGAGAATATCGATCAGAATGCCGCCAAGAATGACCCACGATAGGAAATGCGGCAAATAAATAAGAGTCTGCACCGATCTCTTGATCGATGATTTCCGCACTTCATTAAGCAGCAATGCCGTCACAATAGGGGCAACTTGCCCGAAGATGATTTTCAGAAAAGCAATAAAAATGGTGTTCCATAATACTTGGCCAATCCCAGGCATTTGGAGCATAAACTCGAAATTGTTCCAACCCACCCATTTGGAATCGAAGAAGCCTTTAGCAGGAATGAAATTCTGGAAGGCAATGACGATTCCTGCCATAGGGATATAATGAAACATGATTAACAATAGAATTCCGGGCACCAGCATAAGATGCAGAGGTAGATGCTTCTTCCAAGATCGTCTTCTTTTGACGGTCGCCGCTTGCAACATGATCATTCCTTTCTAAGCTGATAGAGTAAGAAAGGAAGCAAGCCATTCAAGCTGCTTCCTCTCCCTTCTCAGGTTATTGTTTAGCTTTATACCATTCGTTTACTTCAGCCGTAATTGCATCTCCGCCAAATTTCTTCCAATCCGCTACAAACTTATCGAACTCGCTTACATCCGATTGCCCCATAATAATTTTCGTGAACACTTCCAGCTTCATCTTATCCAGCGTGCTTTTCTTGGCTGTCATCGTCGGCGTGCTCGGTCCCGAATATTCATCGACCAGGTACTTGTTTTCCTTCACATAGTCGCTGACTACATTCATACCGCCACCAGGTCCAGCCCATTTGTAGGATGACCATGCTTGCCCTTCCTCGTTGCTGTCTTTAAATTTCCCCGATAACCACAACTGGTAGAGGTCATAATGATGTTTTACATCCGCAATCGGATTATCTACATACTTCCCTGCATCCTCCGATGCCTGAACACCTCGGTGAATATTAATGAGCTCCAATGGATCACTAATAATGACTGCTGCAAATGCTGATACATTAATTTCCTTGTTTTCTCCGCCGTACCAATAGGCATCTAGACGACCTTCTGGACCATACTGCTTCTCTACCGCAAAATTAAGCAGCTTCACAAGCGCTTCCGGATGCTTGAAGCCTTTGCGCACGACATAGTAGTTCCCAACCGGAATGCCGCCCGAGGTGCTGGCTGGCTGTTCGTCAAAGGATATAAGCGGATACGGCTTCCAATCCGACTTTTCCTTCTTATAATGATCCGTCAAAGGCCACCACACGGCACCCTCGCCTGAGTAGAACATGCCCGTTTTGTTACCGGCAATTAATTCGTATGCTTTAGCCTGATCCTTGACCGCAAACTCTGGATCGATCAGACCTGCTTTGAACAGATCCTGCAGCTTCTGCAGCGCCGGCTTGAGTCCTGGTTGTATATCTCCGTAGACGAGCTGTCCAGAATCATCTTTGACCCAGCGGCCTGGATAGGCATGGAAGCTCTCGAAGAAGCCCATTAAGGAATTCAGATCCTTATTGATTCCACCCAGCCCTATCGTGTCCTTCTGGTTGTTGCCATCAGGATCTTGACTCGCAAACGCCTCGGCAATGCGATATACGTCCTCCATCGATTTGGGCTCAGGCAAATTAAGCTTCTTCAGCCAATCTTGTCTAATCCATAACATCTGCGCACCGGTACCTGTGAAGGTAACACCAGGCAGTGCAAGCAATTTGCCTTCGAAGGTGGAGGCCTTCATTCCATTGCCTCCATCATTACTTATGACTTGCTTCGTTTTCTCCGAGGCATATTTCTCGAATACTTCCGTCATGTCCTCGACCATATCGGCATCGACAAGGCGCTTCAGCTCATTCGCTGACACCGTCAAAATATCAGGAATATCGCCAGATGCGATGGTCACATTCATTTTTTGCTGCCACTGTGTCTGTGGAACGCTCCACTTATTGATCAGCTTAATACCCAGCTCCTCTTCATAAGAGCGATACCAAATATTGTTGTCTATGCTGTCGCCCTTCTCGAACTTGATCGACGGCGGCAGCGATCTTACGGTTGTCACCTCAATTGCAGGCTCATATTTGCCCAGCGGAACACCATCGGCTGGTTTGTCTGTCGAATTCGCTGCGCCCTTGCTGTCGCCTGTGCTTGCAGTGTTTTCTTGCTTGCCCTTGTTTCCACTCGCACCGTTATTCGTAGTGCTGCATGCTGATGTTAAGAGAAGCATGACTGCTGTAGCGAGAATTAAATATCGCTTCAAGCTTTTGTGTTGCATGTTCAATCCCCCTTTTGTTGTAAACGCTATCACTTGCATGAATAAAGTATAAGCCCGCTACATCGACTTACGTAACAGGCCATTTCTTTACTTCTGCTTATCTATTTTTTACCTTTGTGCAAAAATTTGCCGAGCAAGCCCATCCATCATCGTTCTTCCAGCGATCGGTAATCCTGTGGGGTATAACCGCTTGCTTTCTTGAAGAATCGTGTAAAATGGGGCGGTGAAATAAAGCCAAGCGCGGCACTTATTTCATGAATTTTCAGATCTGGTTGAAGCAGCATCCGCATCGCTTCTTTCAGCTTAGCCTCATGGATATAAGTGAGCACGTTTGTACCTGTCACCTTTTTGAATGCTCTGGATAAATAAGACGGATTCCATTGTACAATCTCAGATAAACGCACCAAAGATAGATCCTCTCCTAGGTGATTGTGAATATAGCCCTTCACAAGATCAATGGTTCGGTCGCGGCGTTCAGCCTGGTCCTGCTGCTGCATCTCAAAAATCGTCATGGCAAGCCGATAATAATAATCCATATATGATGCCAGATTCGCTTGATCAGCTGCCGGCTGCATTAATACCGACAAATCAATGCGTACCGAAAGGCGCTCCTGCAAATTAAATCGATGAATATGGCGCAGGAAAACAAGCGATAGCGCAGAGTAAACCGATTCTATTCGCATAGGCTCAGCTTTGAAGTGATCCCAGGCGGAATCAAACGCTTCGGCTTGGCCGTTTGCTAAATATTCGCCAAACAAATCCGTTTTGCGCAGCATCTTCGTAAGGTAAAGCTCGGTCTCGTCAAATTCAACTTGAACAACACCGTTTCGATCACCGGATTGACGATGATACTCATGCTCCAGCATCGCCCATCGGTCGGCAATGTCATCCCACTCGCAAGGAGACCTGTCCAGCAGAAAAAATAGTGAAATATGGAAAGAGAGCTGAAAGGCAGCCTCTGCATTCTCCGCATATTCCCTAACCGCTAGTCGAGTGTCGCTCCACAAAGCAGATTGTTCAAGCTCAATCGGTTCGCTTAGATGAATGGCTGCCGGTTGTATGAACCAGGCCATTGTTTCCTTGTCCACAAATATATACTTCATATGCAGGTGGGAATAACCATACTGCTCCTCGATTACCTTCATCCCTGCGTGCAGCCGCGCTTTTCCAGACTGCCGCGATTCAGAATCCAATCCGATCAGTTTAGCYATCATAAGGAGAACTGGACGCTTCGGATCGAGCGGAATACCGAGCTCCTCGAATTGATTGGATCTGCTGCGCCTATCAAATGATTCATCATAGAGCAGTTCGCTTAACAGCTCGTTTTGAAGCAGCGGCAGCGTTTGCTCCATCTGCTGCATCGCTTTGCCCATAAGACCTTCAATCTGATGTTCTCCAGCGATATCCTCTGCCAGCTTGCCAATCGTATCCAAAATTTTCTCATGACCCTCCGTCTTAAGAAGATAGCTGGTATTGTCATAATGGATAGCCTCGTATACATAATCAAATTCGCTATGCCCGGTCAAAAAAACAACTTTGCATCTAGGCCATAACCTGCGAATATGCTTGTGAAGCTCCAGACCGCTTAGAACAGGCATTCGAATATCGGTCAATACGATGTCAAATTTGCCCCTCCTTAACCATTCGAGTGCGCTCTTTCCAGAATAAGCCTTATATAATTCAAATTCGATCGTAAAACGTTCCTGCAGAAGCGTATAGAGGCCGTCCGCAATATCGGGCTCGTCATCAACAATTAACAATCTAAGCATACTCCTTGTCCTCCTTCCATATGGTCAAGCGAACTTCCAATCCTCCAAGACGGCTGCGCCCCACAACGAGTCCGCCTCGCTCCCCGTATTTCATCCGCAATCTTCGGTGTATGTTTAGAAGGCCGGTCGTTTCAATCGTACTTTCATCCGTTCTCAGCAGCTCCTCTAGCATCTCCAGCCGTTCCTGATCCAATAATAGGCCATTGTCTTCCACACGAATCAACAAACAATCCTCTGCTTCTTCGAAAGTGATTGACAGAAGTCCTCCTTCCTCCACATGATCAAAAACATGCTCGAAAGCGTTTTCGATTAAGGGCTGAAGAATAAGCCGCGGTACTTTAACCTCAAGGTAAGCGGTTGGAACTTCGCCGCACTTGGCCTTCATCCGCAGCCGGAAGCGCCTGCCCTGAATTTCAGCATAAATTGTGGCATGCTTGGCCTCCTCGAAAAGTGGTACTTCATCTGAGGAATTGCGGGTAATGTACTGCAAATAGCTGCCCATCTGGGAAGCGAACTGCTTGGCACTGTCATGATCTTCTACCGCAATCATGTTATACAGCGTGAAATAGCTGTTATATAGAAAATGCGGATTAATTTGTGATTGCAGATGCTTCAGCTCAGCTCGTTGAACTAATATTTTGTGCGTATATACTTGTTCAATCAAATCCCGCATATAACGGGACATTTTATTAAAGCCCTGGAGCAAATATCCGAACTCGCTGCGGCTGTTCTCGGTAATCGTTACGTCCAATTCGCCCTTCTCCATCTTCCTAAATGCGCGCAGAAGCGCCAGCAACGGCCGATGGATCATACGGTACAAGGAAAGACACAAAACAATAATAAAGAAGAGGAATACAGCAATTAACACCCAGAACAGCTGCTGGTAACGATGTAAATTATTGAACAAATGTTTCTCAGGCACAAAATGAATGAGCGAGAACCCGAGAAGCTCAGAGAACCGAGAGGATACGAGCACTCTATCATCTCCCTCGCCAATACTCCTTATATTCTCGTATTCATTCGGTGCACCCGATTTATATTGATCGATGTACTGATCCAAATAGGGATTCTCATAATGATGAGTGCGAATAATAAAATCGCCGTTCGGGTCGCTTAGAACGGAGCCGCTATTCTCACTGCTCTCTAAAGAGGAAAGTGATTTGCTTAGCTCATTCGGTGAGAGCTCCACAATAATGGAATACATCGCATTTTCCGCTTCGTACAAACCACGCACCTCGTGAACAAGTACAATATACGGAATATGATTGAGGAAATAGATCGCTTTTCCCGGACTTTTTCTAGCCAGCTCACTAGTAGCATTAAATTGTTCATGCATCATTGCGCCCGTTCCCTGCATAGCGGATATCGTACGGTTAAGGGAGGGAATATGTACGGACACATCCGATATATAGACGCTGCTGTTTTTTAGTGCAAACAGCCTGTCCTGTACCATTAATATGGCTTGGCTTTTGTCATATTGATTCATGTAGTCTGGAATAACCGCCAGCTTGTTCAGCGATTCGTCGTTAATTAATTCAAACTGCAGCAGTTGAATCCGTTCGACTTCCTTCTCCATCGCACGTATATTCGCATCAACCCTCGACTCCATCGAGTTGGATATTTCCCTTCGCAGCAGCTCCCTGCCTCCAGAATAAAAGTTGTTCCCGATCAAGATAATCGGTATCAGCAACAAAGCCAGCAATAACGCGAAGCGAAGCAACAGTGAGCTCTTTATTCTGCTAAACCCTGTACGGATATGTACCGCCTCCATTTTTGCTAAGATTGCCATGAATCAGCAGCTTAGTCTTGTTTTTTGTTTCCACTTGCAAATGATGCGGCTTCACCGTATACACTTTTTCATTATTTAGAAGATTGTGCTCAAAAGCAATACAAACACTAGTTTAATGTTAAGCGATTTCATGTGCTTTCAACATTGACGTTTTTAACATTTGGACAGAAAAAAGACTAGATAAATCAATAGTTTGATTCATCTAGTCTTCGACTCCATTACATCGGTGTCTTATACTATAGGTATACATAAAATAGAAAGAGGTGCCCGATATGTGGAAACACTTTGTAGCCATAGGTGATAGCTTTACGGAAGGTATTGGTGATGAAGTTGAGGAGACCCCATTAAAGAGCTGGGTCCATCACTTCGCCGAGCTGCATGAGCCCGCATTAAAATACACCAATTTGGCTAAACGTGGATTGATAACCAAAGAAATTCGCTTAAAGCAGCTGGAAGAGGCTCTAGCACTAGAGCCCGACTTAGTCAGCCTAATCGCAGGCGCAAATGATATTTTAAAAGGCCGCTGGAACTTCAATGAGTATAAGACGGAAATGGAGCTCATGATAGATGCGTTACGCAAGTCAGGCGCTGCTGTTATAATCGGAAATCTTCCCGACTTTACAGCTAGATTGCCTTTGCCTGATGAAAAAAAACGAGTAATAAAAGAACAGCTGCTGCAAGCAAATGAAGTCGTTCGTTCACTTAGCAGCGAGTACAAATTAATGCCTATCGATTTCTGGAATCATCCAATAGCTGAAGACGACACCTTTTGGTCTAAGGATTTGATTCACCCCAACTCCATAGGATACCGAAAAATTGGCGAAATCATCTTTAATCGTTGATCAATTTGAATGAAACAAACGGCTATTTCTTGCTATGAGCAAGAGAGAACAATAAATATACAGGATTTAATTGTTTATGATTGTTTAAATGGAGGAAATTCTATGAGCAAAAAAGCAGGTCTCATTCATCATATTGAAATCTACGTTTCAAATTTAGAGCATTCTTCAGAATTTTGGGGATGGTTTCTAAGTGAACTCGGTTATGAGGAGTTTCAGAAATGGAGTCAAGGGATAAGTTGGAAGCATGAAGAAACATATATTGTATTCGTTCAAGCAGAGGAAAAGTACCTAGATACCACTTATCATAGGTGTCGTGTAGGGCTGAACCATTTGGCTTTCCAAGCAGAATCCCGTCAGCAAGTCGATAACTTCACCAAAAAGTTGCGAGCACGTGGTATGAAGATATTGTACGAAGACAAACATCCGTATGCTGGAGGGGAGCATAATTATGCAGTATTTTTTGAAGACCCCGACAGAATTAAGGTTGAACTGGTTTCAACTCTAACGCAGAACGATAGTTAAACTAAATTAATGTAATAGTTTGCGTAAAACCTTAATCCAACGTGGTTCATACGCTTCGCTAATTGAACCTCCAATATAATATTTGTTATCCGGGTCCATTTCAAATATTTTTCTAAGACCTTCAGGCAGATCATATTTAACAATTGGTGAAGTCGCATCCGATTTAAAATAGTATTGCTTACATAATGGACATAGTAAGATTAATGAGTCGTCTGATTGATATGCATAAATGTTAAGCTCTTTTCCACATAAATCACAAGGAATAATTCGTTTACGATTCAACCAATTAATGAACGAACCCATTATCATTCCCCCATAGAAAATATCTCATCTTTCCCATTTCGCGTCTTATTTTACGACTAATTACCAATGGTGTAAATAGCAAAAAAAGTCCCTAAAAATAGGGACTTTTTTTCTTCCTGATTTAAATATACGTGCCATTAAATCATTTTTCGGAAAGTTCAATTTCTTGCTTTGTTGCTTCGTCAGCAGGTTGGTCGTTTTTCACATATTCATCTTGGTCACTGCCCCAAACATAATCGTAATTCGTAATGTCTGGCTTGTAGTCTTTTTTCGGATTGTCTTTATTATTCTCCATAACCATCACTCCTTTTTGTTAGTATGCGTTCTCCCATTGAAAATTAATCCATTTGATTTCCGCTGCTTCATTTCCTAGTTATCTCGAAATGTTTAAATTTTATTAGGGAGTATGCTAAAATGTGATGTACAACAAAAAATAATAAACTAATCCCGTTTAAGATAAAGGAGTCGAACGATGTTTCATCCAGAACATTACGAAGGATCAAAGGAGCAAAAATACGATTTGGCCATCCGGCAGCTTCAAGCTTTGCTGGAGGGTGAATCTGATGTAATTGCCAACCTGTCCAATGCATCGGCCTTGCTTAATCAATTTTTAGATCATATTAATTGGGTTGGATTTTACGTGTATCGGGGCGAAGAACTAGTCCTAGGACCTTTTCAAGGATTGCCCGCTTGCGTCCGCATTCCTCTACATCGGGGCGTTTGCGGGAAAGCTGCCAGCCAAAGAGTGACTGTCAGAGTTGGAAATGTGCATGAGTTTCCGGGACATATCGCCTGTGATGCCGCATCCCAATCCGAAATCGTTATTCCAATTATTATAAACGACGAGTTGTTCGGCGTTCTCGACATAGATAGTCCTGAGCTTGATCGTTTTGACGAGGTTGACCAGCTTTACTTGGAGAAGCTCGTTAATCAACTGATCCAGCACTTGTAATACCAAATAGCCTGTCTTAACGATAACCCGCAACTTGAAAGTCATATCCAAAAAAATAACGAGCCCTAGAATCGCTTCTAGTGGTTCGTTTTAGGTTAAGATAATATTGAATTTTAATTACAAATTTGTATAGGATAACTTGCATGCCTCGATAAGATCTGCCCGTTCATTCGTCCCCTCTACAAAAAAAGAATTCTCTCGGATGAGATCAAGCAATTCTGCCTTTTGGAATTTAAATAAGTGCAGAAGTGCACCTGATTTTTAACAAACAAGACGAAATGAAGAAAATAGGTGCACAAATACATCTAGTTGAGCAAATTTGAAAAGTAGTTGGTTAAATAAGTGCATTTGTGCACTTGGATGAAGCTGCTGCTGATTGATGTACTCATTAAGTTAACCTTCTTTGTGTTCTTGGCTTTAGAAGAGTGAGGTAACTACACGCGCAGCAATGTACAATTGAGAAGTGTGCCAGGAGTTGCCCAAAAAAACCTGTCCAGTTTCTTGTTAAAAAATCACATTTTAATTAAATATCTTATTTTATGAATTCCGCATTAGAGTGCAGCCCTAAAATCTCAATAATTTCAGCAATCGCCACTTTCTTCGGACCATCCATGAAATAGCCTATCATTCCCATTTTAATATTATTCACGTGAACTTCTCTTCTCATTTGAGAGAAAATAATCCACATTTTAGCAGTGCCTTCTATTGGTACAGGTCTAGCATCATTTAATATAATATTTCCATGTTCGTCTTCAAACTCTGGAAAGATAGCAGAAAAAATACCTTCCTTGCTATCATTAACATCATAAAAGAAATCAGTGCGTAAACCTTGAAATACAGGCTTCTTCCTGCCCCCTTCTTCATGAGAATAGAACCTATATTTAACCCTAAAATCCGCCTCATGATTCAGTATTTCTTGATATGGTTTCCACATTTTTTCCCTCCTAACTTGCTTACCTTCATCTGAATGTACTGTTTTGCAAGTTCATTTATGCTAAATTGATCGTTTGGGAGCTCGTTTTTAAGCTTATTATTTGTTCAGTTCATTTTCACATGCGACATTTGCTAAAATATCAACGACGATTTGGGCCTCTTTGAAGACGTTCTTGAAGATTGGCTCGCACCGCTGGCCATTCCTCGGCAAGTATCGAATAATAAGCTGTATCTCTAATACCCCCATCGCTTGCAGGGACATGTACCCTTCGAATACCTTCAAAAGCAGCACCAAGCCGTAATATCGCTGAACGAGAACGTAAATTGCGAGCATCTGTTTTGAGCGAAACTCTAGTCGCCTTCCACGTTTCAAACGCATGGGTAAGCAGAAGAAGCTTAGACTCTGTATTAACTCCTGAACGAATAACYGAGGCTGCATACCAAGTGCTGCCGATTTCGGCCACGGTTGGCGGTTTCTCATCCGAAGGCGATGGTCCGCTCGCAACGCCTGGAGGCCATGGAGGCGGCCATGAGAAAACCTCTAAATCCAGAAATCTTGTGGTTCCAACAATACGCCCTGTTTCAATATGACGGACCACAAACGGCACTGCACGGCCTTTCTCGTAGGACATTAATGCACCCTTTATGTATCGTTCGGTATCCACCCGCCCATTGGGCACATTGGTATACATATAAAGTGACCGATCTTCCGAAGCGGCGGAGCAGAGAGCATCGACGTGGTCCATTGTCATTGGTTCCAGATGGACTAGATCCCCTCGAAGGGTGACTGGCATGAACATGGAATCACAACCTTTATAAATTAATTATTTGTGGTTTGAAATTCAACCTATGAAATTTCTTTAAATATATAAGGAATGCAATCGCGCTGCCTCGGCGAAAGGTTTGAGCGCTTGAAGAACGATCATGTTTTCTACCGTCATGTTCATTGTCCAAGGTCTCTGTATCCTCCATGCTCGTGATGTATACCGACTCGAGGTGAGCTGCCAAGAAATGATTCATTATCTACAAATGAAAGGGTCTAACTCCATTCTTATTTAGAGAGATAAGACTCCAGCCTTGCCTTAACCGACGGCCATTCCTGATTCGTAATGCTGTACATTACTGTATCGCGAATATAGCCGTCACTTAACACGCGATGGTTGCGCAGCACCCCTTCTCGAATGCCACCGATGCGCTCAATAGCTGCCTGTGACCTCGTATTACGAAGATCCGCTTTAAGCTGTACTCTGATCATGTTGTGATTGTCGAATGCTTCGCGCAGCAGCAAATATTTGCATTCGGTATTCACCCTTGTCCGCCAAACGCTGGGGTTCATCCAAGTGTAGCCGATTTCCAAACCGCGATGCTCTGCTGAAATATCGAAAAATCGGGTACTCCCAACGATTTTATTCTGCACCTGATCCCATATAACAAAAGGAATGCAGGTTCCCGCTGCCTCTTCTTTTTTGGCTTGCCCAATATACTGCTCGGCATCAGCTAACGAAGAAATCCCTTTCAAAGACACCCCCCAAATCGGTGTGTCCTTTGCCGCTTCCAGCAGCATGCCAGCATGATGCTCCTCCAACAAGGTCAGCTTTGCGCGCGTTCCTTGCAATGTTTTTTTTTCTGTATTCATTACCRTGACCTCCGATTTTATATAAGAATAGTATCTCTGTTATGGTATGGATTCCGTATTGCTTGTTTACTTGAAATGTGAGATTGTTGTCATTATATGATGCATATCGGATTAGTAATAGATCCATTTTCGATAAATTTCATTAGACCACTTTAGAAACGGCAGGTAAGCAAACATGACTATTTATTTAGCTTTAGAGCCGTATAAGGAACGTTACACCACCAAATATGAGATGTTGTACCATGCGYTGCGGGATGCTTTGATGGAAGGCAAGCTTGTCCATGGGGATAAACTTCCTTCAAGCCGGGAACTAGCGAGGATGTATGGATTTTCACGCGGTACAGTTTCGAATGTACTTGAAGCACTCGCAGCTGAAGGGTATGTGGCTCCCTTGACCGGCAGCGGAACATACGTTAGTTATCAGACAACGAACCTTTCTTTGCTCCCTTTTGCCAAGAGAGAAATACAATTGTCTGAATGGGGTGAGCGGATTGCAGGCATGGCAGTTCATGTCAGGGAAACAGATACCCACATTGATGGGACGGATAGCCATCAGACATTAGTAAATGATGGTYCAGAACATTCAAAATGTTCCGAGAAAATATCCTTTCAACTGGGAATAACCGACATGAGCTCGTTTTCGAAGGAAGACTGGAATCGGTGCCTGTATGATGAAACAAGGAAAATGACAGAAAAAGCTAATATCGATGCACACAAGCCGCTTGGTGTGGAAACTTTGCGCGAAGCCATCGCTAAGCATCTTCAGCGCTATCGGGGTATTGTTGCTAATTCGGAGCAAATTGCGATCGTAAACGGATCGATGCAAGCAATTGCCTTGTTGACACAGCTTTTAGCAGGCTCTGGCGATGCCGTCGTAGCCGAAAGCCCCGGTTATTATGGGATTCGGAAAGCTGTGCTTGCTTCAGGAGCAATGTTGATTGAAGGTGAAGTTGACGATCAAGGACTAGTTCCTAAGCCGTGGCATGCCAGGCTGCTTTTTGTTACACCGAATCGCCAATACCCAACGGGGGCAGTGTTGAACATGGAGCGAAGGCAGCAGCTGCTCCAATGGGCAGCTGATCAGAGTGCATTTATCGTCGAGGATGAATATGACAGTGAATTCCGCCACCGAGGCAAACCGATTGAGACGCTCAAAAGTTTGGAAACTTCAGCTGATCTCGTCATATACACAGGAACATTTTCCAAAACGATGATGACGGATATAAGGCTTGGTTTTGTTGTTCTGCCGAGAGTTTTAGTCATGCCCTTTGCTAGAGCAAAGGCGTTATATGAGCCGCATCCAAGCGCTATTCTTGAGCAGCGGGCACTCGCCTCGTTCATGAACAGCGGGCTGTATGAACGGCATCTGAGACGAATGAAGCGAATATACAGCCACAAATTCACTCTTTTGCGCGACGCGTTGAAACGATTGACCATTCCGATTCGCTGGGTTGAGGGAGATGCAGGTTTGCATATTTTCGGTTGGTGGACAGGAGCACAAGAGGATTATGATGCTTTTGAGAAGGCTTGCAGGGAAGCAGGCGTCGAGTGGGCGAAAGATCGAACGAACCGTAATCGGATTGGCATAAGCCTCGGCTTTTCCCACCTCACTGACGATGATTTGACAGTCGGGATTGAAAGAATGAGTGAAGTTTGGAAGCTCGTAGAATCAACATCTTAAATTCCAACAGCCAAACACATTCTCACCGGACACCAAACCAAGCTAAGCAGATTGATTGTTAAACATGGATAATCTATTAAATCACACCTATCTATTAAAATAGTTCTCTATTCAATCCTATGATATAATTCAACCATTACAGTGTAAGGTTTCCATAATATGCAGGTTATCCCTCACATTCTCAGTACGAGACAAGGAGAGTGAACGTATGAGTACTTCTACGATTAAATTAATAACAGGCGCTAATGCTCCACTTGGCGAGGCGGCCAYGGTGAAGGTTTCCATTTCCTGCAAGCATTCGCCAGCAGATCTCGATGTCAGCTGCTTTATGGTAGGCTCTGACGGTAAAGTTTCATCCGATGATTATTTCGTATTTTATAACCAGCCTGCCGATCCCGGGCGCATCGTGCAATTCACTCCACAAGACAAATGGAATAGTGAATTTATCATTAATCTTACTGCCCTCCAATCATCGAAGGTTCAAAAATGCGTATTTGCAATCACCCTTGATGGACCGGGAACGTTCGCAGATGTAAAGGGATGCCAAATCACTGCCGAAACCTCGGTGAACAAAATTGTATATGAAATAACAGAAGGAAATGCTGAAACCTCGCTAGTGCTCGCCGAGCTGTACCTGCATTCAAGCGGCTTTAAGCTTCGTGCAGTTGGCAAAGGTTTCCACGGTGGTTTGAAACCGCTCGCGGAAGCTCATGGCGTAAACGTTGCTGAGGAAGCAGATACAAGCAGTCCCCCATCCCCAGCAGCTCCGACGATTCAAGCCGATCAGGCACGCTCAAAAGCTGTATCCGAAATCAAAGCTGCACGCTCAGGCGCAGCGAGTTCCTCGGCAAGTGCTGCGCCATCTAAAATTAATTTGAACAAAATTGATTTGTTGAAGCAAAAAGTGGCCATATCGCTTCGCAAAAAAAATATCGATCAGCAAAAAGCACGCGTAGCTGTTATATTCGACGCCTCCGGCTCCATGTATGCTCTCTACGAAAAAGGCGTCGTGCAGCGAGCATTTGAGCGGGTACTTGCAGTTGCCGCCAGTATGGATGACGATGGCATGATGGATGTCTGGTTCTTTGCCTCGAAAAGTCAACGAATGAAGAGCGTAAACGAAAATGAATACGAAAATTACGTTAAAAATACATATCCGGCCCCTCGCCTATTTGGCGGCCTCGGCGCTGGTAATAATGAGCCTCTCGTTATGGCCGATATAATCAAGAAGTATACGCAAGAAGAGCCTTCTAAAATGCCAACCTACATTGTCTTCTTCAGCGATGGCGGCATCTATGAAACGAAAAAAATTTCGAAGCTGCTTATTGATAGCTCTGGTCAAAATATATTTTGGCAATTTGTCGGCCTCGGTAATGCCGACTTCGGCGTGCTGCGCAAGCTCGATGATTTGAGGGGACGAGTACTCGATAACGCCGATTTTTTTGCGCTGGATGATTTGGACCAAGTTAGTGACGAGGATCTGTATGATCGACTATTCAATGAATACCCGCAGTGGCTGAAAGACGCTCGGGCCAAAGGTATCATCAGCCCGTAGCAAGCAGCAGACAAGTTGATAGTCATGAGTACCGTTCAGCAATGATCCGTGCTCATGGCTTTTTCATGTTTTGCGTTGTTAATTTTGCATATACAACAAAAAACACCATTACTTCTCCAATGATTATATAATTTGGGAGTACAAAAAATAAATCCATTGTAAAAAAAGTGATCAGCAGCCCTAAGAAAAGTGCTAAATGTGATATGCCCAATCTTTGATGTTCATGTCTATACTTATGGAAAACTAATGAGGTTGAAAAAAAGTAGAGCAACACAGATCCAAACATATAACCTAACATAAATAAATAATCTAATTGTTTCAAAAATAACAACTGAATCGAAGCTGCGATCATACACATTGATAAATAAATGAATAAATGTCCATAAATAATCGTTTGTCCTGCAGTCTCTATTGATTTGTTTACTTTCTTCTCGACGTTATCAAAATATTGCCACCACATAGCGATGATTAACACAAAAGTAATTAACGCAAATAAGATAGATTGCCACGTCCAGTTGCTGGACTGCAATACAGCTAGTATGCTGATTACGGATTCGCCAAGCAGAATAAGGGTAAACAGTGAGAAGCGTTCTAATAAATGATGAGTATTTACCGGGCTTTTCACTAAATATTTTCGACCGATTAAAGGCAGCAATATGTCTACAGCTATTCCCGCATACAAAACGGCATATCTTATCCACGAGTCAAAAAATAATGATGATGCAGATATGACCAAACCAATCCAAAAGYGACTCCCTAAATACTGAGCAGTGATTTTTTTATGTGCTTCTTCTTTCTTATGTACCGCTAAATATTGAATAGCCGTCATAGCTCTTAAACCAATATAGCCTATTAAAAATGAAACATAATATTGATCAAAATCAACCGATAAGCTGGCGGTCATGATTAATACAAAAAATAATTGTAAAATCAGAAATATTCTGTGAGACAAGACATCTTGTCCGAAGCGATTTACAAAAAGCGACTGCCCCACCCAAGCCCACCAGATTGGAACAAAGATTAGTACAAATTTCCCCAAGTATTCTACTGGAATGGTGCCATTCTCGACATGCAGCAGCACATGAGCTGCTTTTGAAACTGCCGCTACAAAAAGCAAATCATAAAACAATTCCAACCAGGTAACCTTCTTTTCAGCAGATCCTTCTTTCTGTTGTAATCCTAATACTTGCTTAATCATGGTTAGTGCTCCTTTTCTTTGGGGTGCTGAACCCCCGCTATCCATCTTTTTGAGTACAAACCTATCTTAGCGGATGTGGACGAATACGAATAGAGAAATCTGAATATTTTCTGATCGAGCAAAAAAAGAAGAGCAGGCTATCGCAGCTCCTGCTCTTATTATAGAATTAAAAATGCTTTTCCATCGCTTCTTCGCAGCGAAAGAAACCATTTTTGGAGTAAAATTGCACACTATTGCTGCTCGGCCAAACCAAAAGGAACTCGACTTTATTTTCTTTTGACCAATGCTCCATGGCCAATTGAATGTCGCTGCCGATTCCTTGATTTCTAAATGCTGGTCGCGTATATACGTTGGTCACGTATCCATAATAAGGGTCAGGGGATTTACCGGGTCTCGGTACTTTATGAATGAGTTGAAGATACATATGTGACACTATGCTTCCTGAATCTTCTGCTACCCAAATATACCATTCTCCGCTTTTCATTGCTTTAACTAAGAATTCATAACAAGTCTGATGGAACTCCTCGTAGTTTAGTGTACTATCGCTGTTCTCCTCTTCCGAGAACTCCCAGCGCATTAGAACAAGCTCATCGATATCTTCCAGGGTAGCAAGGCGTATAATGGACATAATTACCTCCCTTTTTTGAACTGCACAGATGCAGTTCTTCCACTACGCTTCTCTAATAGCAAGATGACCATCCGAGGGTTTAGCGAGTTTTTTATGATTCGTTTTTTTACTATGCTTCTATAATTTTTCGCTACCCTTGTTTCACGAGGTTTTCTGCGGTACGGAAAGCTAAAGCCATGATCGTCAACACCGGATTAACACCGCCATTGGTCACGTGCACAGATCCGTCGCTCACCCATAGATTGTCGTATCCATGTATACGACCTAAGGGATCAGTGACGGAAGTAGAAGGGTCATTGCCCATGCGAAGTGTACCTGCCTGATGTTGTCCGGCGCTAAGCCCGCCACCTGCCCGAGTTTGCCAAACTTTACTTGCTCCAGCAGCCCAGAGCCACTTCTCTGCTTGCTCTCCCAGCATGGCTGAAGCTCGCAGCGACTCAGGATGGACGCTGCCCGAGAGCTGAGCAACAGGTATGCCAAAGCGATCCTTTACCGTATTCGATAGCCGCACCCTTGACTCCGCGCTCGGAATCTCTTGGATCGGCCCCTGAATTTGGCTGGTGCGCAAGAAGCTCTGCCGCATGGTTTCCTTGCCTGCGCTCCCCCATCGCGCCGCATTCGGGGCAAGCGCTCGATACCAGTGAATAAGCGGCAACCGAGTGAACTCGTTGGCAAGCAGCCCTCCCCCGATAATGCCCTCGTTGCTATGGTCAAAGCGGAAAGTAGCAATGCTTACTCCCGGACCAAGACCGTCTTGAATCGGTTCATCAAAGAGGCCGTAAGCACCAGAGTAGACATGGCCTTGAAGGTTTCTTCCTACTTGTCCGCTCCGATTGCCTATTCCATCCGGTTCTGATTCCGTTGCCGAGTTGAGTAGGAGGCGTGCGCTTTCGATAGCTCCGGCGGCAACTACAACATGCCCCGCACGTATTATCCGTCGCTGGATTGACCCCTCCAATTGCTGCACGATACGAACCCCGGTAGCATGTTTTCCACCCTCGGTTTCAATGCGCTCCACCGTAGTATCACAGATCAGGTCGCAGTTACCTGTTGCGAGTGCCCTCACTAACATCGTATTATGCCCGCCATTCTTGCTATTGGTCGGGCAGGCAAATCCAACACACTGTCCGCACCGGCCGCAAGCTGGCCGACCGTCCCTATCAACGGAGTTGATGAGCAGCGGCACCGGACCTGCTTCCCATCCCAACTTTTCTGCTGCTTTAGCGAGACGTTCTGCCTCCAGCGTACGTGACAGCGCTGGCATTGGATAATCCTGTCGTCGCTTCCCGCGTCCAGAATGGGCATTCCCATCACCAGAGACGCCAACTTCCCACTCTGCCCGCATGTAATACGGTTCAAGTTCTTCATAGCTAATCGGCCAATCGCTGAGCGAGCTCCCATCTGGTATTCCATAGCGACTCGCCATGCGGAAGTCATCTGGATGAAATCGCCATGCCTGCGCCCCGTAAACTCTTGTCCCTCCACCCAGCGTCATTGCATTATTGTGATAGTCCCCATCAATAGGCGACGTAATCCGTTCATCTCCGCCCGCCAATAGAATCGTACGAGGGCTGCCTTCCAATCCTGGTCCTGTGTTATGACCATATTTGCTAAAGCGATGGTTGCGCAAATGATCACTGCCTACCTGACTGTAACGAAGCCAGCTTCCACGCTCAATAACGAGAACTTGAAGCCCTGATTCAGCTAATACAGCCGCTGCTACCGAGCCGCCAGCTCCAGCACCTATGATGACCACATCATATTGGTCGCGAAGCTGATCGAGGTTTTTTTGCGGTAAATCTATTTCTGGCGCTGTGTCAACGCTTTCGGGGACAGTCCCCGGACGAAACCCGATCATTTCCCATGCTCTGCCTTCACTATTCCCGCCAAGCTCCGGGCTTCCATAGTATCCTTCAACGACCAGACACAATAAAGTGTCAAAGAAATGTTTGGATGAAACAGGCCAGCCGCCAAAAGAATCATGCTCGGCGTCGCGCAACAATCGATCCTTCTCATGAGTCGACAGTTCCGAAAAAGGTTCGTTATGGAGAGCTAATGCCTCTGCTTCCAATGCACGAAGACCTGGTTCTATCAGATCCGTCCAGACAGCGGTATCCTGGGCAGCAATACGTTTCAGGTATGCTATAACTCCTCCATCGGTTGCCGACGGCCATGCATCTCCTGGAATCAGTTGATCTGCAACCGCTTCCAAAATTAAAAGAAGCTCGCTCGAAATATACTCTTGATCGTCAATCCTCATCGAACCTCCACCACCCATTGGCTTTTAACAGCAGCGTCTTGACTCATCCTCATGCACGCTCCTCCTTTATTTGCACAACGATACCTTAACAGCTTGCTTCACGCAGTCCCCAAGTTCTTATTAAATATAGCTTCATTTCCATATTATACTTTTCACTGAGTTGTTCAAGTGTTTTTCATTCTTTGTTCATTCAAAAATAGTAAACAACTATTCCTAATGATTAAATATAATATAAAACAAAAAACCACCGTTTTGGAAAACTGTGGTTTTAGGCTTAAGTTCGCAAATGCCCATAAACTAGAGCTTTTCTGGATGTTAAGCGCATATGAAGCATTCGTACAAATGCCGCTTTGGCCGAAATAGTTAACTTAATTAGGTAGGATACGTTCTGTCAGACTGGTTAAAGCTAAACTTCTTGCCTCTAAACATGCTTAATTACAAGCATGTTTTCCTCATCAATGATAATCGGCGGTTCAAAATGAATCCTATCTTCTACGATGATATAAGCCAAGCTAGCATCGCCTAATTCGATTTGTTTAATCGTTTCGATTCTATTTTCAGGTAATCCAATCGATTTCAAGACCAGCTTGCCGCCCAGTAATTGCAACTGCGTCTGTGTCTCGCTTTGCTCGTAGACGCCCCAGCCCATGTCAAGCGACCATAACGTACGAAACTTATCGACATCCGACTGAACAGGTTTGAATCCGATCTTGCCTTCAACCATGTCATATTCGAAGCCGCTGAAGGCTTGCAGCAAGGAGTAACTTGCCATAGATCTGGCGTAGTTGCTGCCGCATTCGATCTCGTTCCATGGATTGCGTTTCTCGCCGTCGTAACGGTCACGGATCGCTTGAACGATGGAAATTCCCTCATCGACAAAACCCTCTTGAATCATGTGCGAAGCCGCCTGGTATTCGAAACCTGTCATCGTCTCCGAGTTATAAGTGAGCGGAATCGCCGGCTTATCATGGCCTTCTGGCCAAGTGCAGATCACGAGTCCGCCCTCGTCGTTTAGAGAGTACAAGCGCCAAGTATTCGCTTCCCGCCTCATGCTGGATTTGAAATTATACCGATACAACGACTTCAAAGCTGTACGCATCTGTTCCTTATCGAAAATTTCGCCCAAACCGCATAAATTAGCGTGCCATTGTGCAATGACTTGGTCAATGACGCAGCCTTCTCCAATCTGGTATTTGATTTCCCCTCGTTCATTGTTCCAATACGTGCTGACCGTTTCTGTGTCGAATTTATCGAGCAGCGATTTATCCGATAAATCGACTTGTTGCACGTAGTACTCGCCATTGAACAGATGCTCATCGATCCATCGCTTTCCCGATCGAAACAGGCTGTCAAATTCGTCCGCAGTTTCACTCTCACCCAAGAATGCCGCCATCTCCGCTCCCGCTTTAAGAGCCGCTAAGTAAAATCCACTCAGCCAAGAATTCGGTCCGTATAGCTCCATGTCAAGAGTGTGATGCTGCCTGCCGGACAATACGCCCGTTTTATCCGGGTCCCATTTGTCCTCGTTAGTATCGGCCCAAGCATACGTAATGCTTTGCTTGATTTCTGGCCAGACGGACGTAAGCCACTCTGTATTGCCCGATATTTTCCAATCTCGATAAGCTTTAATAACGCCGCCGAATTGACCATCCGCGCAAGCACGGGAATCCATCCGCTCGCGTCCAAGCGGGAGCATTAACCGGAATGACATTCTGCCGTCGTCACGTTTGTTGTATTTAAAATCTAAATCCCGCATGCTGCGCTCTAAGCGTGGGAATAGGAAGGGAAGTGCATAAGCATAATTCCATACATGCGTACAGGAACCTTCGCAACAGCCAGTATCTTCGATGCTGCCTTCGAATCCATAGAAGGAACCGTCGGTTAGACGAAGTGTTGTTGCCGTTTTGACCACGGATAAATTCGCGGACACCGCATCCTTGATGACATCGGGCACCGTGGATGAGAACAACGCATCTTTGAACCTTACGGTCTCACTATAAAGACGATCCCAATGGTCAAAAGCATACTTCGCGCATGCGCTGGAATCCTCAAACAGCGTCGCATAATAATTTTTCCAGCTGTTAGAGCCTAGCGGATTGGGATTCCAATAGTTCTCCACGTTTGGAAAGCTCCAGCTGATCGTGAATCGAATCTTTTTCTTCTCTCCGGGCTTCAGCTCAATATGAGCGGCAAGTGATGCCGTGTCTTTGCGAACCAAAGGCGGCTCAGTCACGGGATACTGCCGATTTTGCAAATGTCCTTGCTGCGTGAAATCATGCCAGAACATCTCGAGATTGTCGCACCAGCCGCCGCGATACCAGAATTCTTGGTAGCTGACATCTGGTGCATCAGTTGACAGAGTGATATCGCCGAACTGAGCGTGCGCATCGTCATGCTGGTCAGAGCTTAGCTTAATCATGTGTATGCATTCGCCTTCGTTGCCTTCAATCATGCTGTATCGGTGATTTACCTTTTCCGTCGGAATGGGGTTGCCAGCCGAGAGGCATAACGTGTACGCCATCGTTTCATGATTTGTATTTTCAACTTCCCACTCAAAAAAAGCCGCGGGAAGACTAGAGTCATCCTCTTGGAGCGGTATGAACGGATTAAAGGCCACTAATTCGACTCGCCCGGGGAAATCGTTTTCCGCGAATGACATGCCTGCCAACGGGAATTCGCCCCTGAATTCGACCTCTCGAAAATGCGGCATACCCGCCATCGTCTGGCTTTCAGGTCCGAATCCGTATCCGCTATGGAGCGGAGCACCGCGAAGATGCTCGCCGACATAAGGCGCTTGCAAATCGCCGTTCAACACCCGCGCATCCAGCACTTTTCCCTCCCGCTCCGCCTTTATGGCGAAGTGGCTAAAACCGTTGAAACTCTTCTTGTTCGGACGGTTGAATATTTCCCAGTCCACCAACCGGCCATTGCCTGCAAGACCGATGCTTCCGCTGCCGATTCCTCCAAGCGGAAAACTTATTTCCCTCATTTCAGTACCCTTATACGCCTTTTTCATGCTTATTACCTCCCTTAAGATCATGGTATACTTGAACAACAATCTACCTTCATCTTAATGGAATATAAGCAATATTCCTGTATATATAAGATCTATTTTTTATGTATAAAACGATTATTTTATAATGAAAGAGGCAGATTACGATGAAATTAGAGGACTACGTCATCGCTCCCTATGTTCGCGAATCAGATTATGCGATCCGTCCGCCCTTTTTCCTTGGCGAGCGCAATTTGCTGGATTATATCATTTTTTACGTGCAGGAGGGTTCGTTCGAAATCGAGGTCAACGGTAACGTTCATCTCTTGAATGCAGGAGATCTTTGTTTGCTTCAGCCCGGAGACGTACATACAATCAAAGGCATTACCGATACGATCAATCCTTACGTGCATCTGGATTTCTTTTATAATTCAGAGAAGGATAAGAGCTTTATCACGCGACCAGGACAATTGGACATGTCCCCCTACTCCACTTACTCACAACCTAGATTGCATGAATGCGAATCCTTACTCATTCCATTTAAACTTGAAACTCCGCACTCCGTTAAGCTGCGTGACCTCGTCTTCAAGATCATCGAATGCTGGCAGTCACAAACCTATCTAGGCATTATGGAAGCCAATCAGCTGGCTTATGAATTTCTGACCGTTATTTTCAAAAGTTATATGAAGCCACAAGCTGCCTCGTCATCTCGTCGTCCTTTCTTGAACTGGATTACTTCCTATTTAGCGTTTCGCATCTCAGAACCTATCAATGTTAGCGATATGGCCAAAAGAGCAGACCTTTCTCCCTCTCGATTCACAGTGCTATTCAAGAAACAATTCAATATGACACCTTATCAATACTTACTGAACTTGCGTATCCAGCATGCTCAGGAGCTGTTGAAGGAAGGCATGTCCCTCCAGCAGACGAGTGAATATTGCGGTTTCACTGATGTTCATCACTTATCCAAAACTTTCAAGTCCATAACTGGAGTCAATCCCGGTTATTTCAAAAGGAACTATGATCAGGAACGACGTCACTAACTACATTAGCCGCCCGTCTCATTTATAAAAATCGATTCTTTGTCCGGTTTTACACCAATAAATACTGGCAAGCTTTTAACCAGCTGGCCTTCCCCAATCTCTCTCGGCAAAAATGCGATGAATAGATCGGATTTGCCCACCCTTTTTCCTGTAAACGAAAGCTGAAACGAATAGCCATTTTGATTAAAACTATCCATCCACTTACGCATGAGGCCTAGCTTGGCAGCAGTCTCTGGATTCATCATCTGTATATACGCATCAGGAAAGGACATTTCTGGATATTCATAGCGGTATCCCTTAATTTGCGATAGTTGATCCATTCCCGACTGTTTTACTTCGAACTCATACGGCTGCGGGTCAATGTTCCATTCAGGCCGGGTGTGGGAATGGTTCGACGTACAAATCAGAATCCCCGCTCCTAGTTCAATCAGCCGCTCTTCGAGAGCAGGCCCCCAAAGCAGCACATCAAGACCAGTAAAGGCTTGCCCTTGATTGATTAGTCCGTATTGAACCTTTGACAAAATGCCAGCATCTCCTGCTGCGAAGGAGTTCCAGCTCGAGAATGCCAGTTTGGGTGCATTGATTTCTTCAAAATGATCTGTGAAGCGGATCTTGCTGCGCAAATGAATTACTTTCGTTTCTTGCTTAAAATCCGAATCCGTTTCATAACCCCGCATTGCCGCATCAGCTGGAATATCCAGCAGCTCCGCCGCCAGCGCCAGCGCTTCTTCAGCGAAGACCATTTCTTTCTCCCAAATCGCCTTTAGTTCGGCAGGGTTCACACCTGTAGCACAAACCTCAGCCCATTTTGAAGGCAGACCGTTCCGTTTTCGGGGACGACTCCCCCCGAACATCTCATTGAATAGATTCAAGTCATTGATTATCGTATCGGCCATCCTGCCATTCCGGTACAGACGCATGAAGAACAGGTCGCTATCATGTACGAGGGAACCAATAGCAGGGACACCAGCAGATGCCGAGATGGAAGTGCCCAGCGCGTCCAGCGCATCCATGTCCTGTTCATCAAGTCTTTGGTCGTAGACGGAAATCCATCGGTCAGAGGAAATCTGCAAAATAAGGGAGCGGTCAGCCGATTCAGCGGAGTCTGTTTCCTCATATTCGTCCCCTACTAGCCTATTTCTTACGGCAAGCACCAGTTCTTCGAGCAACTTTGCGCTATCTTGCACACCGGTGAAAACCTGGATGTTTGAAAGAAATGTACCCATTATCCACACTCCTGACTTAACTTTTCAAGCCCATTCACGTAATTATCCATTTATTTTAACACATATTGGAATTAAACCTTGAGTCCATTCTTAAAGTTCTGTAAAACAGAATGATCGAATCTAACGTTTGTTGACTATAGTATCAAGTTTGTTATCTAGAAGCATCAAATCCTCCTATTATACAATGAGCTTAACAAGTGCAACACATCCGAGAAGACACCGAAAGGAGTAAAAGGCATGAAATCGACAGTTGAACTTCAAGATAAAAGAAAGCGCTTACGAATTCGTTGGCACAAGCAGGATACGGAACTCACCCTCTTGGCATTGCCTACAACGATATGGTACATCCTGTTTTGCTTCTTACCTATGTTCGGGATCATAATTGCCTTCAAAAACTTCAAAATTAGCGGCGGGTTTTTGAGCAATGTATTTAATAGTCCTTGGGTAGGCTTCAAAAACTTTGAGTTCTTATTCAAGTCAAATGACGCTTGGATCATTATTCGAAACACTATTGGATACAACATTATTTTTATCGTTCTTGGTATTGTGTTGCCCGTTCTCTTCGCTATTATGATCGGGCTGCTCCACAGCCGCAAAGCAAGCAAAGTCTATCAAACGATGATGTTCCTCCCTTATTTCTTATCTTGGGTTGTCGTATCTGCTGTAGGCTGGGCGTTCCTAAGCTTTGATAAAGGGATTCTTAATCAATTGCTCGTCAACATGGGCGGCGATCCTGTTAACTGGTACATGGAGCCGGCTTACTGGCCGTACATTCTAATTCTCTTAAATGTATGGAAAGGCTTAGGTTATGGCATGGTCATTTATTTGGCAACCATCACAAGCCTTGACAGTACTTACTATGAGGCAGCTGTAATTGATGGCGCTTCCATTTGGCAGCAAACACGTTTTATTACATTGCCAATGCTCAAACTCGTTATCGTCATGCTGTTCATTCTATCAGTTGGACGTATCTTCTACACCGATTTCGGCTTGTTCTTTCAGGTCACGCGAGATTCCAATTCATTGTTTAACGTGTCTACCACCATCGATGTCATGGTGTATAAACAACTGAAATCCGCCACCTTAGGGATGGCAGCTGCTGCCGCATTCGTACAGTCCGTTCTGGGTTGTGCAACTATTCTAATCGCTAATTGGATTGTTCGCAAAATCGATCCAGATAGCGCGATGATGTAAGGAGGTAAGACCATGTCAACGAGAAGGACTTACGAAACAGGCCTTGAGAAATTCAACCGTACAAGCAACGCTGTAAACCTATTTTTCAACCTGATCTTTATCGTATTGGCGCTGATCTGCGTCATACCCGTAATTGTAGTGCTATCCATTTCACTTTCCAGTGAGGACTCCATACGTGAGACAGGATATCATATATTGCCGGTTGCATTATCAGGCGAAGCATACGCTTATGTGATCAAGCAAGGAACGATGATTTTGCGGGCGCTCGGCGTATCCGCTCTTGTTACGGTGGTTGGTACTGTGCTCGGTATATTTCTTACCACCTCCATGGGTTATGTTCTTTCTCGCCCAAACTACAAACTGAAGGGCTTTCTAACTTGGGTCGTTTTCATTCCTATGATATTCAATGGCGGTCTGGTTTCCAGCTACTTCATTAATACTAATCTATTAGGACTAAAAGACAGCGTCTGGGCACTTATTCTGCCACTTGCCGTCTCTTCATTTAACGTTATCATTTGTAAAACCTTCTTTAAAAGCACGATTCCCGACGGGTTGATTGAATCCGCTGAAATTGATGGTGCGAGCCAGCTGCGAATCTTTTTCTCCATCATTCTGCCGATTTCCTTGCCTGTCATTGCAACCATTGGACTATTTCTCTGCTTCTCTTATTGGAATGACTGGTTTCAATCGATGTTATACATCAACAACCAGAACCTATATTCTTTGCAGGCACTGCTTAACAGCTTGATGAGCAATGTCGATGCGCTTGCCAAAAACGCTGCAAGTATGGGTGTTAGCTATGCCGTGCTCGTCGCAACGATGCCGAAGGAATCTGCCCGCATGGCTGTAGCGATTATCATTGTTCTGCCTGTAGCCTTCGCCTATCCGTTCTTCCAGAAATATTTCATTTCCGGGTTAACGATTGGCGCAGTTAAAGGATAATCAACGAAATAAACCAAGCCTGCTTGGTTTATGATAGATCACTGTACAATGTTTACGGTGACACAACTTCAATAAGGGGGAAATGAAATGAAGAAATCTTGGAAGTTCATCTCTACGCTTTGTATTCTCACACTACTGGTGAGTGGGTTAGCAGCCTGCTCCGGCTCGAACTCACCTGCTGCAACAAATGCTCCGTCAAAGACAGATGCGCCAAAGGACGGCGAAACACCAAGCAAAGATATTCCGACGCTCATCTGGTGGACGATCGGCGGCCAAGTGCCTAATAACTTCGGCAAAGCGATTGATGCTATGAATGAATATACAGCGGAGAAGATTGGTGTGAAAATTGACATCAAAGTAGCCAGCTGGGGTGAATGGGATACCAAAATCAACACAATTGTAAATACTGGCGAACCCTTCGACATTATGTTCACAAACAGCGGTAAATACAGCAAGCAAGTGGCTATGGGAGCTTTTGCAGATATCACTGATTTAGTTCAAAGTGATGCGCCTGACTTATACAAATTGATTCCTGAAAAGGTTTGGGATGGCACAAAAATTGGCGGCAAATATTATTCTGTTCCTACTTATAAGGATTCGGCACTAACGCAATATTGGGTGTACGATGATAAATACGTGCAAAAGTACAATATTGATATCAACAACATCAAAACCCTGCAGGATCTTGATCAACCTCTTCACAACATCAAGTCCGGCGAAGGCAAAAGCTTCTACCCATTGCCGATGACGCAAGGTGAAGGCTTGAATGGTTTCTTTAACAATTATGATGATTTAACGCTAGGCTTCACTCCAGTTGGCGTAAAAGCTGATGATGCATCACGCACGGTTGTTTCTGTTCTTGAGCAGCCTGATGTTATGGCCGATCTGAAGCTCCTGCATAAATGGTACCAAGATGGCATCATCAACCCAGATGCTCCGACTAAAACAGAGAATGAAAAAGGCAGACCTTTCTTTGCAGCTCAGGCATTTCCAGGTGCAGAAGTAAGCTGGCAAATCAATGATGCTGTTGAAAAATATGATATGGTTCAACACTTTGGCCCTATTTATACAACAAGCACGATCCAAGGCTCCTTGAATGCGATTTCTGCGAATTCGAAATATAAGAAAGAAGCATTGAAGTACCTCGAATTAGTCAATACAGATCCAAAACTACGCAATATGCTTGCATTCGGCGAGCTAGACGTAGATTACAAAAATGTGGATGGCGAAAAGGTTATCGAGCGTACTTCTGATACTTGGCCGCTGGCTGCATACTCCCAAGGTACATTCTTTAATCTAGCAGTTACCAAAGGTGCTCCTGAGGATCAATGGGATCAAGTTAAAAAGCTGAATGACGCAGCGACATCCTCCACTGTACTAGGTTTCGCACTGGACATCAGCAATCTTCAGACTGAAGTGGCAAATTGCCAATCCGTATGGGACAAATACAAATATGAACTCATTACAGGCGCATCCGATCCGGAGAAAATGATTCCGAAAATTACTGCTGAATTAAAGTCTGCTGGTATGGACACGATTATGAAAGCGGCTCAAGAGCAAATTAATAACTACTTCAAGTAAGTTAAATAAGCATCCCCTATTGAGTCACTCTGTATGGGATGCTTATTTCTTGCTATCTATGAAGCTTCGCTTAATCATGATAAAGTGGTATGGAAACCACTTGCTTTAAGGCGAGCTGCTGCAATTGAGGTGCCATATGAGCTCTTTTTTACAAATCAAAATTTATCGTTACAAGTTTATTGCCTATGTCGTCTTTGTCGTAACTATCGGACTCGCCCTTGGCATTCTGACCTGCGTCATGCTGCTGAATCAGTGGGTTGGTGATGCTCGTTTAGAGGCTGCAAATGCGTTCGCAGGTGTAGAGAATGAGCTGCAGTACGATGCTGACCGAATTGAGGCTTACATGCAGCGTATATACTCCAATCATAGTCTAATGGAAGATGCTCGCAGCTTTTTGAACAGCAGCGTTGAAGGCTATTTAACCAATAGCCTGCAAAACAGCCAATTCTTACAGCCGTTGGTATCCTTCCCAGAGGATATTAAAACCTACCTGTACAGCTGGGCGCAGGGTGAAATTACGCAGGTTAGTCTGCATACCAACCAGTATAGCAATGTTGTACGCTTTAATGAGAACGGAATTGCAAGCTWCATATTCGGTCTTCCAAATACAGACGAAGCTTTTCACGATACGATTCAAAAAGGCTTCGTATATCGCAAGAAACTATCGGATACATCACTGGGCTCTAAGGAATTAGGGGAGCTGCGCTTCTTGGTTAGCAGCGATCAAGTCTTTAAATCTATACAAAATTATCGTTTGGGAAAAGCTGCTGCAGTCAGTACCTCTGGTGAGGTCTACCTTATCGGCAGCGGCCAGGATCAGAAATTAGAGGAATTATCGCGTCTCGCAGCGGCGAATGGACGCAGTCATGGCGTTATTTCGCAGGGCTTGTTCAAGCATATATTTTATATTACCTTTCCATCCACCAAGTTCAATTTCAAGTTCGTTAGCATCGTTGATTTATCCATGCTGATTAAGCAGCATGCCAGGATGCTGCTTACCATCTTTCTGATCGTAATAACGACCATGATAAGTGTACTACTGCTCATTGTGTATAATATGCGGGATGATTTCCGCTTCCTGCACCGCATTATTCAATCGATTGGTCGCGTAAAATCTGCTAATTTCACACCTAATCGCCCTGCCCGTTATCGTCGAAATGAATACGGCATGATTGCAAGGGAACTAGATGATATGATTGAGAAGTTAGATAAGCATATCCGCAATGAATATTTACTTAAACTAAAGCAGCAAGAAACTGAGATGAAAGCGCTTCAAAATCAAATCAATCCTCATTTCCTTTATAATACGTTAGAGGTCATCCGCTCCACTGCTTTGGTTAATCAGGACAGAGATACCGCTGATGCCATTGCTACCTTAGGGGCGCTCTATCGCGAAATCGTCAAGAAGGAAAATATTATTTCGATTGCAAGTGAGCTGGAATTGCTGCAAAAGTACTTGGAAATTATGGAGTTTAAATATCCAGAACGTTTTTTTTATCAAGTCAATGTAGATCCTGCGCTACTCTCGATCCCTACCRTGAAATTTTGGATGCAGCCTTTGGCTGAAAACTTTTTCATCCACGGCTTTAGCGCTAGCAATGAGTTTAACCTGTATATCGTTAATGGCTGGGAAGCTGAAGATTATTATGTATTGGAATTTGTGGATAATGGTCGTGGTATTGGCGCGGAGCGTTTAAATGCAGTGCGAAGCACACTGTCCAACCAGGATGATACTTCTTCCGAGAGTATCGGTTTACGCAACGTCTACACGAGGCTTCACTTCTTTTATGGGAAAAGCTTTTATATAGAGATTGGAAATAATGAGGAAGCTGGAGTTAAGATTTCTGTACGGATTCCAAAAGAGGTGATTGAACATGTACAAACTGCTGATAATGGATGACGAACCACAGATTTTGGAGGGGATGAAGCGAATCCTCGACTGGAAACAATACGGATTCAGTCGAATAGATACGTGCGAATCTACGGAAGCAGCCATGTCCAAGGTTGTAGACCTGCTGCCTGATGTCGCTATTTTTGATGTCTGTGTTGGCAAGGATCTTGGTTATGAAACGATTCATAGACTTAATGAGCTCCAAATCCCTACCAAATATGTGATTATGAGCGGCTATAGTGAATTCAAGTATGCCCAAGAAGCCATTCGCTGTGGTGTTAAAGACTATCTGCTCAAGCCATTAGATCGTACAAAGCTGCAGCAAGTAATTGAGAAAATTATTGTCGAGGATCTCCATGGTACGATAGGCAATGCTAGCTGCGAGAGCCTGAACAAGGACCCGGTACTCGGTGTAAGTTATGACAGCTTATCCAAGCTGGTTAACCGCATTTTGCTCATGATCAAGACGGAGTATGCTCAGAATATTACTTTAAAATCAGTGGCAGAACGTTTCCAGATGAACAGTACCTATCTCGGACAATTATTTCTTAAAGAATCCGAAATGAAATTTTCAGAATATCTAATGGCTTACCGTATGCTGCTCGCACAAGAACGAATTCAATCGACAGATGAGAAGATTTCTTCTATCGCGCTTTCCGTCGGCTACAACAATCTCAATTATTTCTATACACATTTTCAAAGCTTTTTCGGAAAGTCTCCCTCTGATCTGCGGGGAAAAGGTTAACAACGAACTCGGCAGAAAGGCGGATATCGATGCAAAAGCGCTCTAGATACAGATATATCTTCATTACATTCAGTGTTATACTGCTGCTCACAGCGTATACAACCGGTTGCTCTCGGCAAGATAGCAAAAACAACAATGATAAATATCATGGGGACACGGTAAATCTGATCTATTACACAATCGGAGAGCCTGACAAAGATCTGAAGCTCGTAAATGGTAAAATTAATGAAATTATGGCTCGTAAAATTGGCGTGACCATCACCTATATTAAGGTTGGTTGGCAGGAGTATGAGGA